>JAFOYS010000363.1 GCA_017391435.1 Alistipes sp.
AACAGTGCTGAGATTGATCTTGTAGACAAGGTTAACTGGAAGAACTTCTATGTTGAGAGCACTCCACAGGTTGCTGCAAATATCGGCATTGACTATCGTAGCAACAACAACTGGTTTGCTTCTGTAAACTTTAACTTCTACGACAAGCTCTACCTCTCTATGAACCCTGCATACCGTACAAACAACGCAGTTAAGTCATATGTAGAGGTGCTTGGAAATGAGAATGCATCTGACGAGGCTAAGCTTTGGGCTCTTACAAACATTAACAATGTTCGCCGTCAGGAGGATCTGGGTCACGCCTATACTCTGAGCGCAAGTGTTGGTAAGAACTGGTACATACAGCGTAAGTATATGCTTGGTTTCAGCCTTGAGGCAAAGAATATTCTCAACAATCAGAAAATTAAGACCGGAGGTTACGAGCAGATGCGTATGCGTCGTACTCGTGGATGGAATGGTAACGAGGCTGGTTCAAACCCTGCTGAGCCATTCTACTCACGCTTTGACTCAAAGTATTTCTATATGCTTGGAACTACATACTTCCTCAATCTTTACTTCCGTTTCTAAACTTTACAGACTATGAAATTTATCAAAATATTTGCAATCGCACTCTTCAGCCTCGCTCTTACTGGTTGCTACGAGAAGTTTACCTCTCCAGCCGTTCCAGCAGAGATGTCAGACGAGCTTATGCAGGCAATGGGTATGGAGCATATTACCATTGCTGAGCTGAAGGATATGTTCTTCCCTCTAAACAACTCGGGATCTACAAACTCTCAGGCAGAGACCAAGTACAAGCGCTTTGTCCTCTCTGAGGATGAGTGTACAGAGTACGAACTCAAGAATGACCGCTATATTGTTGGCAATTACTATATCAAGGGTAAGGTCATTAGCAACGACGAGCAGGGCAATGTCTACAAGTCACTGCATATCTTTGACGGCACTGCAGCTATCGAGCTTAAGCTTACAAATGGACTTTTTGCCGACTATCCTTGCAACCTTGACACAAAGCAGAGCTGCTGGGTTTATGTCCGCCTTGCAGGTCTGTATATGGGTAGCTTCCGTATGATGCTCTCTATCGGCGATATTCCAACCGAGAGCCTTAATGCATACGGTATCTACAAGTACTACGCAAACTCAAACATCGTTTCGCCTAACAAGGTTGCACAGTATGTCTTCAAGGGCGAGGATTGCACCCTTACAGAGGGTAAAAGTGCTACGGACGACATCTATGTGGTAGACAACTATGAGGAGTCTAAAACTATCTATAACGAGGATTTCCTCGGTCGTCTTATCCGCTTTAACAACCTGCAGGTGACATATCGCGGTGTTAAGAATCAGAACGGTGTAGAGCCATATCCAGCACTTACAAGCGGTGGCAATACAAACATCTACCCTAGCTGGCTCTGTACAAGTGGTGTTATTGTAGACGGTACTGCACAGTATGTTGTAAGCAAGCCTTGGTATAGATTGGCTTACTCTATCAACAACATCTCTCTCTATGGTAGCACTGCACTTTGCTACCCTGAGGCACTCTCTACTACACACGGCTCTACCCCTGGTTTCTACACTGCTCGTACAAGCGGTTACTCACGCTTTGGCAGCAAACCTGTTCCAGAGGATGGAGCAAAGGGTAGCGTGCTTGCTATCTACGCAATATACTCACACAGCTACAACTTCTCACTGATAAATGAAAAAACTGGAGCAGAAAAAACTGTATCTGAATTCACAGACCAGAGCGGTGCCTTCCAGCTCACAACTTGCCGCTTTGAGGACTTCCTTCCGCAGTACTACAATAGTCTGACAGAGGAGGATCTTGCAGCTCGCGAGGCTTGGATTGAGGCTAATACTCCAGAGGACTCTATCGCCCTTCCTCAGACTCTGAAGGATGATGATATGGAGTAACATATCTCATATTTATACAAAAAAGATTGCCAATGATTGTATTGGCAATCTTTTTTTACGCCATTAGATAATGTGCGTTATTTGTAGTAACTTATAATTAGTATTTGACTATTTTTTTACTATCACATATTTGTCATCACCTTTTTCACCCAAATAAAATATTCCATTGATTGTATCGCAACTATAGATATGGTCAAATATAGGTTTGACAACATATCTGCCTTTATAGTCCATAACACCTTCACATTTACCCTTCGAAACTATCTCCCAGCGTGTTTTATCTAGAATAACGGTCGGCTCGTAATTAGGTTCTGTATCTACTTGATTAATATCGAACTCTATACAATATTGCTTGTTGTCAATAATAAAATTTCCGTTGCTGTCAGCATTATAAATCGATCCATCTGTGCAATGGACCTCATTTATTGATTCATCTATTTCATTGCGTGTAAGGATATAGAATTTGCCATCCATAGATCCATAACCCTCAAGTCGTCTATAGATACAAGGAACCATCTCATTACCGTGATGGTCTATAACACCCCATAACGATTGAGGGGTATTATTATCCCAATATCCAACGATAGCATATCCGTTTATAAATGGCTTAACAAAATCATACTTACATTTAATCTTTTCTACGCCATAGTCGCTCACATATCCCCATTTACCATTTTTGCGCGCTGCAATGAGATATTCATTTGGACTTACCTCTCCGAACTTTTCATAGCCATTTTCAAAAGGGGCCACAATCTCTCCATTCGCATTCATCAATTGAGATACTCCATCTCTTTTAAGTTCAAAATGACAAGCGCCAAGTTTCCATATTTCCGCTGTGTCCGACACCTGCTGTCCAGGAACATATTCATTAAGCTCCATCAATGTTTTACAATTAAACATAACAACAGGATTTTCATCAACATCATTAAGGTTGATGATATCGTTGACTGTTTCATTTGAATATGTGTCAGTACTAGAATCCGAGCAACCAAGTATAGGATGATACTTACGCGATGTTACAATTTTACCATAGCCATCAGCCAATTCAACCATTCCATCTTGACCTACAAGAGCAAAAATATTATAACAATCCTGACTTCTATAAGGTTTGGAAATCTTTCTATATATATTTTCGTAGATAAATGGCAGAATAACATCTCCTGATTTGCCTATTGCACCATATAATCCATCTTTTTTGACAATAAGTAAAGATGCAATAGGAGTGCCATCATATGCGCCATAATCATATATACGGTTTTCATTCTTATCAATAAGATACCATCTGCCCTTAGTACGCGCAAACATAGTATTATCATAGCACGGGCCAATATCGTCGTAACAACACGATATAGCAGTGTTATCCGTAAGTATCAATCCCTTAAGATTATCCTTATAGACAAACACGCAATCATCAGCCCAACTTTTCTCTATTTCATCAAAAGGGCCATAAACTCCAACATAAGCATTATCAATATTCCCGATATTCATAACAACCATTTTATCAGATATAACTGTATTTAGCTTATAAAATACTAATGAACCTACTTATTCAGTCGCTTGTAAGCCTCGTTGTACTTGCGCGAGTTGGCATTATGCTCGCTCAGTGTACGGGCAAAATTATGCGTTCCGTCAAACTCTGGTTTTGCACAGAAGTAGAGGTAGTTATTCTTATCGTAGTTTAGTACCGCATCAATAGCAGCAATGCTTGGGATACATATCGGTGCAGGAGGTAGGCCTGCGTTGCGGTATGTGTTAAATGGCGAGTCGTAGCGCAGGTGTTTGTAGAGTATGCGAGTTAGAGCAAAGTCGCCCATAGCATATTTCACTGTAGGGCAGGCTTGGAGTTTTATACCCTTACGCAAACGGTTGATATAGACTCCCGCAATCTTTGGCATCTCTGCGCGGTTTTTTGTCTCCTCGTAGACAATAGAAGCAAGAGTCATTGCTTGATACTTTGTAAGCTTCGTTGTGGCAAGTAGTGCCTCTCTATTCTCGTTCCAGAAGGCATTATACTCACGGCTCATACGCTCAAGCAACTGCTCTGGCGTAATTGTCCAGTATACCTGATATGTATTTGGTATAAACATCGCAATAATAGAGTCCCTCTTATAGCCAAACTTTGCCTTCAGTTCCTTATCACGCAATGCTGTTAGCAACGCCGTTGAGTCGGCCATAATCTGCTTTGAGATTCTCCCTGCAAGCTGTGGTAGAGTACGAGCACCTCCAATGACAAGCCTTACGGGTGTCTGCTCCCCCAGTACAAACATACGGACAATAGATATTACACTCTGACCGCTCTTTATGACATAGTGACCAGCCTTGAGACGGCTCTCAAGATTAAGGTGCGCTGCATAGATGTCAAAGGCTCTGTTTTTAAGTGAGGAGTTGATATTTTTCTTCACTTCTGCAGTAAAATCGCTGTACTGGACACAATTACTAACAAAAATTGAGTAATCTTTCTCTACGGCACTACCATAAAACAAGTTATACGCAACTATCAGACTACCAGCAGCTAACACAGCTATCGCGACAGCAAAACCAAATATTTTTTTAAAAATTTTTCTTTTCATAGCTTATTTTTTTGCAAAGATACAAAAAAAGTTCTACTTTTGCAGTCGGGTAAGTCTTATACGACCAGCTCCTGCAGAACTCCCCCAGGCAAGGAATTGAGCAAGGGTATGCGGTTGTAGCGGTGCGATATGAGTAGCTTACCCTTTTTTTTCATC
>JAFOYS010000364.1 GCA_017391435.1 Alistipes sp.
ACAGCTCTGTATGGCTCAACATTTCCTGCCGATGAGTTCTCATAGAGAAATCCTATGGCCATCAGCTCGTCTGCATCTGTAATCTCTGAAATACTCTTTCCAGTCTCCCCATTGCGAGTACGCAGAAGGAGCTTGTAGCAGTGCGATGGACGGGCAATATGTCTGCCGCGGCTAACAAATGACGAAGAGCCCTCAAAGAGCGTTCCAACGACAACATAGAGTGTGTCAGAGCAGATGCAGTCGCGTGTAGCATCCTCTACTCTTGCCCAATACTGCTGGTTAAGACGAGCGTTCTGTGGGAAGATGTTTGTAGCATAGAATGTCTGTGCATTTGTTGTCCAAGAGTTGTAACGCGATGCCGATGGAAGCATATGACCACGGTCTAACTGACGATTCTCACCATCGTTAAAACCACCCTTCTGAACATATGGCTGTAGGTGCTGAGGAATCTGCGGATCGTTGTACTCATAGCGTACAATGTCGTAACCGCCCTCGCCATAAGTCGTTACGGCATCGTCAAAAGCCCAAGCATTTGTGCGGTCAATCTTTGGCGTTGTGTATACCTCGTGAAGCGGATATGCCACCCATAGCGAGACCATCTTGCTCTTGTCGTAGCAGATGGAGTAGTTTCTCACGCGCTTGCCGTTGTTTAAGGTTGTAAAGTAGGTTTTGTGTATAATGTCCTGACCCTCAACAATCTCTGGTAGCTCTGCCCAAGCGGGGTTGAGCTGACGGTCGTTGTGCTTGATATTTGGACTGCCAAGTATGACCTTTGGAGCCTTGTGGTCTGGGGCAGATTTCTTGTTTATCTCTTTTTCAATCTCTTTTTCGTATTTTTTATACTCCTTCTTGACCGTATTCACGACCTCCTTCTCAAAGGTCTTTACAACCTCCTTGACCCCCTTTTTAATCATCTTCTCCCACTGTGAAGATGGCGCTGCGGCGTATAGCACACCAATAGTAAGTATTGCTACTGTGGCAAGTAGTGAAAAAAATCTCTTCATCTGCTAAAATTTTTGACAAAGATACAAAAAAATAGAAAAAGCCCACCCTGCACTATGCAAGGTGGGCAGAAAAAAGTAGCAGTTTTGCTAATTCCAGTCGTTAATATCTCCCTCAATCTCAATCTCGATCTTCTCTTGGTCTGGAGATGTGTTGAGAATTATTGTCAGCGTGTGCTGATAACCTGGACGGAAAGAGATAGAGTAGTTCATAAGGTAGGCAATACCCTCCATTGTCACCTCAATGAGCGGTGTGCGGCGCTCAATGTTCTGCGGAACGACTATCGCCGCAAAGGTATCCTCATTTATGCGCTTCATTGTGATTGTGTTCTTCTCTCCGTGAGCATAACGCTGCAGCGAGCCCTTTGTAAGGTCTACCTCGGCAGTAGTTACGGTGTTGTAGAGGTGAACGGTTATATCCTTCGGAAGTTCGCCCTCATACTTCTCACCTCGCTCAATTTTTACCACTACGCGCGACATAAGGTGCTTAAACTGCATCTGCACAGGGTAGTAGTGGTCCTCTGCAATTGGCGGAGTGCAAACTGTTCCGTCATCGTCAGTGTAGGTTGTATACGGCGGCTTAATCTTCTCAGCCTTTGCCCACATAAGATCTGATGCCTCGTAGCCCGAAAGCTGACCCGCTACCTCTGGCGAATTCTGATCTGTAACAATGTCAAAGAGATAATTTGTTACTGTCTGCGGCTCTTGGTATGGATATACGCCATAGAAGTCGCAGTGAGTTTTTGACCAGAAGAGCGGCCTCTCGCCCTTCCACTGCACTCCGTCGTAGAGCATAGGCTCGTTGTTTATGTAGTTGCCTGCAACTTGTAATTTAGCAACATCCTCGCCCGAGTACTCTACAGCATAGAGGCTCATACGGTCGCCCGCTTCAAATGTGGTGCCAGAAAGGCGCGTATTCTTTACTGAAGCCTCGACATAGATCTGGCTTGGGTCATACTGTGCAATATTGCTCTCTTTTTGGCAAGCCACTGCTCCGAGCAGTAGGGCTGCCATTGCTATGTATCGTTTCATAATCTTCTTTTTGCGTTTTTTTACTTAAGCGGACTCTCTCCCATAAACTTCGGTGGCATCTGCTTGCCTGCGCCTGTAAGGGTTATAGCATTTGGCTCTGATGCAACTCTTGTGCTGCTGGTCTGGTTGCCGTAGGTGTCAAGCACATCCTTTGCGTAGAAGTCGTTGATGTCAAACTTCTCGCCCGCGTAACGCATTATGCGCTCCACAGCCTCTTGACGAGAGATTGCGCTAAAGTAAGGAATGTTGTTGTTCATACAGCTGTTTGGCTCAGAGCGGAATATGCCGCGAGTGTGGAAATATCCGCCCTCGTATATATCTACAATGTTAGAGTATGTAGGGTGGAAGATAAGGTGACTCCAACCAACCTGATCCATATCGTCCATATCCTCAAGGTTGCGATACCAACCAAGGCTCTTACCTGAATAGAACGAGAGAAGGTGAGGATGAGGACAACTACAAGCCGATATAAATGCATTGGTATAGATATACTCATCGGCAAGCTTTGCAAAGCCGTGACCACCCGCCTCGTGCTGAACAATACCGCGGAAGTCGTAAGGGAAAGCGTCATCTGACATAGGGCAGATAGCTACCGCCGAGCCGTCGGACCACATATAGGTTACTCCGCCATACTCGGTTGTATTCTCAACCATTACAACCAGCGACTTGTTGAAGTTCTGCTTTGTAACAGCATCAATCTTGAGAGAGTAGTCGATAATAGTGTCGATGTTTGGCTCAATGCCATCAAGCGAGTACTGCGAGCCGAACTTAGCATCACGAATAGTGTTGACAGTACCCATACCGCTATCGTTACTCATTCCAAAGACGGTATAGACATTGAAGTATTCGCGATAGGTCTTGTATGGCTCAATGTCAAAGTAGTGGCCAATCGCCTCGTTAATGCCGTTAAGGTAGCTACCGCGAGCAATGTCGCGCGCATCGAAGCAGTCGCCCATAAAGACAAGATTTACACCCTTATTTGGGTCAACGGCTGTAGCTCTTTGGGTGGTAAGTACAT
>JAFOYS010000365.1 GCA_017391435.1 Alistipes sp.
ATAGAGCAAATCTAAAACTTGCTCTGCCCGTAGCCCTGTCGCAGTTGGGCTATGTTATAGTGCAGTTTGCTGACAATGCTATGGTGGGCAGATATGGAGGAGAGGATCCTCTGCCACTGTCAGCCGTATCTTTTGGTGTGATGATTAGTTTTGTGATGTTCAGCCTTAGCCTGGGCATCACTCTCGGTATTACGCCAATTATCGGTGAGCACTTTGCTCGTGGAGAGTATCGCCGCACGGCGCACTATCTGCAGAGCTCGCTTATAACCTTTCCGATTATAGGTCTGCTCTTTATGGCGCTACAGCTGATTTCTGTGCCACTGCTCTATAAGATGGGACAGCCTGTTGAGGTTGTAGATATGGCAGTACCGTACTATCGTCTTATGGCCTATAGCCTGCCGGCAATAATGCTCTATGGCTGCTTTAAGCAGTTCTTAGAGGGTATGGGAGATACTACAACACCGATGGTAATTGCTATTACGACAAATCTTGTCAATGTAGCACTCAACTGGGTCTTTATCTATGGACACTGCGGTTTTGAGGCTATGGGTGTCTATGGTGCGGGACTTGCAACGCTCATTGCCCGCTATATATCACCAGTGCTGATATTCATCTACTTTGTTGTAAAGGGTGAGTGTCGAGACTATCTAAAACTCTTCTCGCGAGGTGTAAACTACATAAAGGATACATACCACCTACTTAAGATAGGTGTTCCGACAGCGGGTCAGATGCTGCTTGAGGGCGCAGCCTTTGTCGTAACAAGTGTTATGATGGGTTGGTTTGGCGCTGAGGCTATTGCGGCAAATCAGGTAGCTATGACATACGGTAATGCAGCCTTTATGCTCACTATAGCACTCGGCAGTGCAGCCACTATCCGTACTTCGCACTGCTATGGACTCAGAGATAAGGAGCAGATGCGTAGCGCAATTGTCTCCTCGTTCCACCTTGCAGCGTTCTGGGGTGCCTGTGTGTTGGTGGTCTTTGTGCTCTTTAGAGATGTGCTGCCTATGGCCTTTACGCCGAGTCGTGAGATTATAGCCCTCGCCTCGCCAATGTTGGTCTTGGTGGCATTGTATCAGGTGTCGGATGCTATTCAAGGCACTCTGATAGGTGTGCTTAGGGGTGTGCAGGATGTAAAGATTATTGCCTATCTATCTTTTGTTGCCTATGTGCTGTTAAATATTCCGGTGGGCTATATTTGTGCTTTTGTCTTTGATCTTGGTAGTGTAGGACTGTTAGTGGGATATATCGTAGGACTCTCTACAGCCGCTGTTGGATATGGAATAAGGATATACCGTCGACTGAAAAGTGAAAAAATAGTGGCACAATAGTGAATTTTCTCGCATTTTGTTGTATCTTTGTTAGATAAAATATTGTTGATAATATGGATAATAAGAAATATATGATTCCTGAGGTTGGACGAGGATGCGCCTTTGGCTATGATGAGCAGGGGGAGATGACAGCTCAGATGGCCGAGGGTTGCTTTAAACTTCACGAGACTCCGTGGCTTGCAGACTATCCAGACCACGAGCAGTGTGATATCTTTGAGGTTAGGTTTAAGAATACCCGTCGCTCGTTCTATCAGAATGTCAATAATCTCGATCTTCAGGTCGGAGATATTGTTGCCGTTGAGGCCTCTCCAGGTCACGATATTGGTATCATTTCGCTTACGGGCGATATGGTTGCCAAGCAGATGCGCCGCGTGGGATTCAACCCGTTTAACGGCGAGTTTAAGAAGATCTATCGTAAGGCAAAGCCGTACGATATTGAGCGTTGGCAGGAGGCTATTGCTATGGAGCACGAGACAATGATTCGCTCGCGTCAGATTGCTGCCGAGATGGGTCTTGATATGAAAATCGGCGATGTAGAGTATCAGGGAGATAAGATTAAGGCTATTTTCTACTATATTGCCGACGGTCGTGTGGACTTCCGCGAGCTTATTAAGGTCTTTGCCGAGCAGTTCCACATCCGCATTGAGATGAAGCAGATTGGTGCTCGTCAGGAGGCTGGCCGTATTGGCGGTATTGGTGCTTGTGGCCGTGAGCTGTGCTGCGCTTCGTGGATATCGAGCTTCTCGTCTGTAACTACCGGCGCTGCGCGTGTTCAAGATCTCTCACTCAACCCACTAAAGCTTGCCGGTCAGTGCTCAAAACTAAAGTGCTGTCTGATGTACGAGTATGACCTCTATATGGATGCTCGCAAGGCTATTCC
>JAFOYS010000366.1 GCA_017391435.1 Alistipes sp.
AGGCCTGCCAGTAATGTTCAGCATTATGAACAACCAGTACGCTATGGGTGGTCAGACCCGTGGCGAGACTGAGGGTTATAACTACGCTGCTCGCATTGCTGCCGGATTTAATGTAGACTCGATGCACGCAGAGCGTGTAGATGGCTACAATCCGCTTGCTGTTATTGACGGTTTCCGTCGCAAGAAGGCACTGCTTGAGCAGAAGAAGGGCCCAGTATTGCTCGATATTGTAACCTATCGCTATAGCGGCCACTCACCTTCTGACGCCTCTACATATCGTACACCTGAGGAGGTTAAGGCTTGGGAGGAGATTGATTGTATAAAGAGTTTCGGAGCTAAGCTTATTGAGGCGGGTGTAGCAACTCAGGAGGAGTTAGACCAGATTGTAGAGCAGATGAAGAGCGTCATCTTTGAGATGTACAAGCTCGCTATTGACGAGACACTCTCTCCGCGTATGGATCTTGAGACTAACAGCGAGCTTCTGAGCCAGATGATGTACTCAAACAGCAGTGTAGACTCTATGAGCGACGCTACACCAGATGTAAACCACCCTATGGAGGAGAATCCAAGAGTCAAGCAGCTTGCAACAAAGGAGCGTTTTGCATTTGACAGCAACGGCAAGCCATTCTCAAAGATGAAGACCTTCGGTATTAAGGATGCGCTCTTTGAGGCTATTATTGACCGCTTCTATAAGGACGCTTCGCTGGTTGCATATGGCGAGGAGAACCGTGATTGGGGTGGCGCGTTTGCCGTATACAGAGGCCTTACAGAGGCTCTGCCTTACCACCGCCTCTTTAACTCTCCAATCTCTGAGGCGGCAATTATCGGTACAGCTATCGGATATGCAATGTGTGGCGGTCGTGTAATCCCTGAGATTATGTACTGCGACTTCTTGGGTTGCTGTGGTGATGAGGTCTTCAACCAGCTTCCAAAGTGGCAGGCTATGAGTGGAAATATCCTGAAGATGCCTGTTGTTGTCCGCGTATCTGTAGGTAGCAAGTATGGCGCACAGCACTCTCAAGATTGGACTTCGCTCTGCACACATATCCCAGGTCTTAAGGTTGTCTTCCCTGTAACTCCATACGATGCTAAGGGTCTTATGAATGCTGCTCTGCAGGGTACCGACCCAGTGATATTCTTTGAGAGTCAGCGAATATACGACATCGGCGAGCAGTTCCACCAGGGTGGCGTACCAAAGGAGTACTACGAGATTGCTATTGGCGAGCCAGATATCAAGCGTGAGGGCGATGATCTTACAATCCTTACTGTCGGCGCAACACTCTATCGCGCACTCAAGGCGGCAGATATCTTCAAGGAGAAGTATGGCATCAGCGCAGAGGTTATTGACGCCCGCTCTCTTGTGCCATTTAACTACGAGAAGGTGCTTCAGTCTGTAAAGAAGACCGGTAAGATAATCATTGCCGGCGATGCTACTGCTCGTGGCTCGTTCCTCAACGACCTTGCTGCAAACATCACAACAATGGCCTTTGATTCACTTGACGCTGCGCCGGTAGTTCTCGGCTCTCGTAACTGGATAACCCCTTGTCACGAGCTTGAGGAGGCATTCTTCCCTCAGCCAGAGTGGTTTGTAGATGCTTATCACGAGAAGATTGCACCTATAGCAGGCTATATGCCTAAGACAAATATGACCGATGCGGAGATGATTCGTCGCGCAAAGGAGGGTGTTTAATTATTACTTGTAGAGATGAACTATTTAGAGCAACTTATAGATATATCGCGTAGATATGGCTCCGACAGCCGCTATGTAATTGCGGGAGGTGGCAACACCTCCTTCAAGACCGCGGATAGGCTCTATGTCAAGGCAAGTGGCCACTCTTTAGGCACAATTACCGATCAGGGCTTTGCCGTATTAGACCGAGAGCGTCTAAACCTTATTGCGACAAAGCAGTATAGCGACAACTCTATAGAGCGAGAGGCTCAGGCGGCAGCAGATCTTCTATCAGCCTGCATATCTGTGGGTCGTAAGCCATCTGTAGAGACCCTGCTGCACAATGTTATCAGCTCTCAATTTGTCGTACACCTCCATCCGACAGTTATCAACGGACTTACATCGAGTGTAGATGTTGAGGCTCAGACAGTTCGCCTCTTTGGATCCTCTGTGCTCTATGTTCCATACTCAGATCCTGGCTATCCTCTCTATAAGAGTGTTGCGGCGGCAGTTGAGAGATATGTAGCAGAGCACGGCTGCGAGCCTAAGGCTATAATGTTGCAGAACCACGGCGTCTTTGTTGGCGGACAAACCATTGAGCAGATTGAGGCTGTATACACAGAGCTGCTATCTGCTATTGACAGCGCCATAACAATGCCACTGCCAGAGGGTGAAGTTCCTCAGTGTGAGTTTATTAGCGAGGTTGTGCCAGCAATAAGAATGATTGCAAGTCAGGGCGATGAGATAAAGACGCTAAGGGTTACAAATAACCCTCTTGTAGAGTGGTTTGCTCAGGATGAGGATCACTTTGCAAAGGTTGCCAAGCCATTCTCTCCAGACTCTATAATCTACTGCAGATCGAAGTATATCTACATCTCAGCCTCAACAAAGGAGGAGATTTTAGACCAGGCAGAGAGGAAAATTTCGGACTATATATCCCAAAATAGCTACGCACCAAAGATTGTGGTAATCAAGGGCTTAGGCCTTGTCTCTATCGGCGAGAACGCAAAGGACTGCGCCAATACAGAGGATGTATACCTTGATATGATGAAGGTTAGCTACCTTGCTCAATCCTTCGGTGGAGAGCATCAGCTGTCGGACAATCAGATTCACTTTGTAGATAACTGGGAGGCTCATCGTCCAAATATGAAGGCGCTAAACTTTGGCCGCGTGCCAAACAAGGTCTTTATCATCACTGGTGCTGCTCAGGGCTTTGGCCAGGGTATTGCCAAGTGCCTAATTGCTCAGGGTGCGAATATTGTTGTTGCTGACCTTAATGAGGTTACGGGAGTTCAGACCGTAACAGAACTTAACAGTGTTGCAAAGGCAAATAGGGCTATATTTGTCAAGTGCGATATTACCGATGAGAGTAGCCTTAACAACCTTATTGACAGAACTGTATCAGCCTTTGGCGGTGTTGATGTCTTTGTGAGCAATGCAGGTATTGCGCGCGCTGGAGGCCTTGACACTATGACCGTTGAGATGTTTGAGCTGATGACAGAGGTAAACTACAAGGCCTACTTCCTCTCAACAAAGGCGGCAAGCAGCGTGATGAAGCTTCAGAATCGTTACCGCGAGGATAACTACGGCGACATAATCCAGATTAACTCTAAGAGTGGTCTGAGAGGCTCAAAGGCAAACTTTGCCTATGCTGGTAGTAAGTTTGGAGGCATTGGTCTTACACAGTCCTTTGCCCTTGAGCTTGCTCCGTATCGCATAAAGGTCAACTCAATATGTCCGGGCAACTACTACGACGGTCCACTGTGGAGCGATCCAGAGAAGGGTCTATTTCTGCAGTTCCTCAAAGCGGGTAAGGTTCCTGGGGCAAAGAGCGTTGAGGATGTAAGAGAGTACTACATCTCTCAGTCTCCAATGCGTAAGGGTTGTGCTCCAGAGGATGTCTGCAAGGCCGTTCTGTACCTTATTGAGCAGACTTGCGAGACTGGTCAGGCGCTCCCTATTTCGGGCGGTCAGGTGATGCTAAACTAATCGATGCGAATCATCTTTAACAATAGTAGAAAGGCGACTGAAAATCTGGCTCTGGAGCAGCAACTGCTCTCAGGGCCAGAGTCTGTTGTTCTGCTGTATATAAACGATAAGACAGTTGTTGTCGGTCGCAACCAGACTATAGATGCCGAGGTGGACTGCGACTACTGCCACAGGTGCGGCATTGAGGTTGTGCGCCGAGAGAGTGGCGGCGGTGCGGTCTATCACGACAGTGGAAATGTAAACTACGCCTTTATTGTAGATGCCGGCAAAAATCCGTTAGACAGAGACTATACCGAGCCTATTGTCTGGGCGCTACGAGAGATGGGCTTAACGGCAACTGCGGGCAGCCGAGGCGAGATTACAGTAGAGGGTAAAAAGATCTCTGGCAGTGCATCTATGGTCAAAAGAGGGCGCGTGCTTTTTCACGGTACACTGCTTTATAACACTGATTTACAAACACTTGACCGCGTACTTAGAGGCAATGAGCTCTTACGCGGCAAGGGTGTAAAATCCGTCCGAAGTGATGTTATAAACCTAAAACCGCTACTACCAGAAATTGAGTCTGTCGAGCGTTTTGTAGAGCAGTTAATAGCCAACCTACAGAGCTACTACAGCAAATAGCAGAGACAAAAACGGGGAGTCATTACTCCCCGTTATTTATAAAACTATGTCCCTACAACTCCTTGATAAATGCCCTACGGCGCTTGTGCTGTATATGGTCAAAAATCACAAAGTTTGAAAGGTTTTTGTGGTTTGTCTCAAGTATAGATGTGGTCTCTACCCTCTGGATGCCGTACTGTCTAAAGTATGGCGTCATCTCGTCAAAAATTAGTGATGCAACACCCTTGTCCTGATAGTCTGGACGAACGGCAATAAGCAGCAGGTCAAAGTCTGTGAACTTCTTGGCCTTCAGTGCCTTAAGCAGGTGATACCAACCAAATGGAAAGAGTTTACCACCACATTTACGCAGCGCTTCAGAGAGAGACGGCATACCCAATCCAACAGCCACAATCTCATCCTTCTCATTGGCAACCATAGTGACAAAATCAAAGTTGAGAATCGGGAAATACATATTACAGTAGTACCTCTTCTGCTTATCTGTCATCGGCTGATAGTTATATAGCTTCTGATATGCCTCATCAAGTACATCAAAGTATGTGTATCCATATCTCTTCTTCAGCTCTCGGGCGCTCTTTACCTTTACTATGTGCAGGTTGAATCGCTTCTCTACGATCTTTGCCACGCGTCGCATTCGCTCTGGAGCCTGCTCTGGAGGGGTTATTTGGAACTCAATCCAGTCACTCTCCTTTGTTAGCCCATAGCGCTCGTAGTGGGCAATATAGTACGGATGTGTATAGAGGCTGGCCATAGGTGCATTGTAGTCAAAACCCTCAATCAGCAGACCCTCCTTATCAAAATCTGTAAAGCCCACAGGACCATTTAGGTGAGTCATTCCCTTCTCGCGGCCCCAAGCGGCAACTGCGTCTAACAGAGCCTTAAAGACGCTGTAGTCATCAACAAAGTCAAACCATCCGAAGCGGCACTTCTTTACGCCCCACGCCTCATTTGCGCGGTGGTTGACAATTCCTACAATGCGACCCACAATTTTACCCTCTCTGTAGGCCATATAGACAACAAAGTCGCACACCTCAAGGGCTGGATTACTCTTGGCATCAAAGGTATTTAACTCATCAAAGAATATCGGAGGACAGTAGTATGGATTTCCCTTGTACAGGTCAATGCCAAACTGTACAAATTTGCGTAGGTCTCCCCTACTCTTTACCTCCTTAACTATAATCTCATTTTGGGTTGTAGTGAGCATAAATTGCAATATTTGTTTGGGTAGTCTGGCAAAGATAACAGAAATATGTAAGAAATCAAACATTTTAGCCCCTATTGAGACATTTTTAGATATTCGCTACTCCTCAGGATATATCATCTTTTTGGTCACGCCACCATCAACAGTTATGCACTGACCGTTGATAAACTCGCTCTTTGGGTCGCACAAAAATAGGCAGGTATGGGCAATATCCTCCGCTCTGCCTACCCTACCAGATAGGTGAAATTGGTGATCCTCGTCTCTCAAAACCTCACTCTCATCCACACTAATCCACCCTGGCGCAATGGCATTCACTGTAATATGATACGGCGCTAACGAGACGGCCAGAGCGTGCGTTAACGACCATATACCGCCCTTTGATGCAGCGTATGCCTCCGTGCCAGCCTCACTCTGTAGATAGCGCGTAGAGCAGAGGTTTACTATTCGGCCATACTTATTTGTGCTCCCCATAGCCTTGCGGTGCATAGCAAGCAGTCGCGCAGTGATAAAGGCCGAGCGTAGGTTGGTGTTAAGAATCATCTCAAAGTGCTCTACAGTCGTGTCGGTAATGGCCTCAAAACCGCCAATACCAACATTGTTGACAATAATATCAAGGTCACCCCACTCCGTAAGCAGCTCCGTTACAGCCGCCTCCAAGGCCTGCTTATCACAGACATCAAGAGCAAAAAATCTCGCCCCCGTAGCCGCTGCAACCTCCTCTCCACGAGCAGTGTCAATATCACAAAAAGCTACACGGTCATCCTGACTAACAAAAGCCTCTACAATAGCACGACCAATACCGTGGCCCGCACCAGTAACAAATACTCGTCGCATAATTGGTATCATTCAAGTTTTATTATAACAAAGTTATAAAGATTTTTTTTAACGACAAAATGGATATTTTTTCCCTCTACCGCCCTCTATATTAGCAAAGAGATAATTAAAACAAAAGGTTGCGCCCGACACATATAGGGCACATTTTTATGGGAAAGTCAGTATCAGAGTGTAATGCAAGTGCCGACAAGGCTATTAAGGGTATGATGGCTACCGTTGTAGGAACAGCCCTTGTTCCTGCTCACGTCAATTGGGCACTTACGGCCTCGGCAATGGGCGCTGGAGTTGTAGCAATAGGACTTTGCTATGACATAAAACTCACAAAAGATGAGGGATGGAAACTCGTAAAACAGTTTATCATCAGCGCCGGATTCTGGTTCCTCTCAATGAATGTTGGCTCTAAAATTCTCTCTGCCCTAATGCAGTCTACAGGCCTTGGATATGGCGCCGGCGTAGCCTTAGATGCCGCATCGTCAGCCGCTTTTGCTTGGGCTATTGGCGCAACAGCTAAGGAGTATTTCCAGCGAGAGTTCCTCGGCAAGACAAAACTCTCGACAGAGCAACTTGGCCAGATTTTCCGCGACGCATTCAAGGAGAATAAGAGTAACAAATAAAATCGTAAAACTATGTTTGAGGAACTATTTGAAAGACTTTCTGAGTATTTCTCTGGCGACGAAATCTCTGACGCAACAGACTCTGGCTCTGTGACTTGCGACGGCGAGATATCCTTGGCAGATGTCGATTTATCACACTATACTCCATCCGAGATAGAAGAGGCCATACGAGTTGCAGCCGCCTCTGATACCTCCCACGCATACGAAGTCTCCTTTGGAGCATCGTACGATGTTGACGCACGAAATTTGGCAAAATCGCAACTTCTTGACCAGCTGAATTATAATAGAATCTATGTCACATCTGTCTCTACCGATAACCTCTGGGGCGGCATAGACTCCTACTCTGGAGATAAAATCTATGACGCTATCAACGAGGCCCGCGACGATGGCAAAATCAGCGACACAATCTATCGAAAACTAATAGCCCTGCTCAAGAAAGCCTGCCACTCACAGTAATAAATAGAAGAGTATGAAAATTATACAGAAGATTAAGTCTCTACTTGAGAAAAAACCAACTTCGGAGCCCCCAATCCAACAACCCGAAACCGAAAAAACCATCCACCTAAGCTTGCTTCGAAAGACCCAAGAGTCCCTCCACGAACTACTCGTCCTCTGCCTCGAACCATTCATCTAACAAACACCGACAATTCTTATATCAAAATTATGATAGAAGACTATAATTGTGTTGTATTAAATCATTTACAATCACAATTATGGCAACAGTAAAAGTAAAATTACGCCTAATTTGTAAGGTGCAGATTAATTGTTGTTTGCGAACAGACGGCTTGCGGAACAAAACGCCCCACTTGACAGCGTGTCAAGTGGGGCGTTTGCCTGCTGTAGATGGTATTATGGCTACAAGTCCTTGATTGGCAGGAAGTCCTGACCATCAACAAAGACGTGTGTGCCAGTGTATTCATCGATGAACGAGAGACTTACCCTGCTCTGCTTAGGCTCATACATATCTATTGCAATCCAATCCTCATCAACCCAAATGCGATCGAAGTTTGAGTAGTCGCGAATAGCCACCTCACTATCTCCGTATGGGAATACACGCACAAGTTTATTCCACCAACCGCCTGGAGATCCGGCATAGCCTCGCTCGTCTGGTCGTAGACACTGATACAAACCTAGACGGTCAGCATGATAGCTCTTCTTGGTAAGTATGACAGCCTCCTCGATGGTGCAGTTGTTATTTGGCGATATAGTAGTCTTGGTTGTACCCTTAATCAGTCCGAGCACATTGAGGAACGCCATAGGCTCAAATGCATATGGGGCAATCTGACCCTTGTCTGTAAATTGGTCGAGCTGTGGGCTCCAGATAGTATATCTTATATTCGAATTTTTCTTGATATACTCCATTGCACGGTAGATGTATGTAGCCATCTGCTGACGTGTTACAAGTGCTGTTGGATTGTAATTCTCAGCAATGATACCAGCTGCCAGAGCCTTGCGGATGTAGATATCTCCCTCTGCTTGCTTAGGCGAGATTGGTACCTCGGACACATTCTCAGCCAGGCGTACAGCCAGTGAGGCCATCTGTAGGGTAGTGATATTTTTTGAGTAGTCATCGCCGAGCACCTGCTTGTCAATAAGCCCGTAGACCATAGCCCACTTGGTGTCGCTCTCGCCCTTAGCGCTGACCTTGGCGCCGTGGTCATCTTCTGGAACGGCAAAGTATCTTGGATATGTACTACCCCAGAATGTGCCCTCCAATGCCTCCTGCTTATATGGTCCATCCCACGCTTTAAGACTAGATGCCTTAAACTGTTCGAGAGTACGCTCCGTATCACGACCGAAGTTTTTTTCCAACTCCGCCTGGGTGTAGCTTAAAATCGCCTCGCGACCATCTATGCCACAGTAGTAGCACGACTTGCGATAGACCTTCTCGCCCTTAGAGTTGCGGCCAACGTAGTGTCTGCTTGATAGATCCTGCATAATGTAGGCGTGGCTCAAAGGTTTAGTTACGTGCGTATGTTGAGGATTCTCCTCAAAGAGGTGCTTTGGGTTATGCTCAACCTTGCCGCAATACTTACAGCTGTAGTAGAACTTCAAATTGACCTGACAGGTTGGATGACGCATAACGGTGTGTGCTGCTGTAACTTGCGCCGAGTAGTCGTGCCCTGGGCAGAAAGTAGTGGTAGCACTTGCCCCTTTGTTTACTGCCTGGTCGAAGTTGCCGTGGTAGAGACGCACATTGAACCAGAGAGCCTGAGTTGGAATACTGTACTTCCAATTGTACTCATCTTTTAGCTCCTCCTGAATAGAGAGTAGTCCCTTAGGGTACTTCTCTGCAGGTAGGAATATTGTAACATTCTGGGTTGTTGCACCCTTGCTACTAACAGAATAAGGAGGGTTTGTCTTAAGGCGGACAAATGACTGTAACACTTTGGCAAAATCTACCTCTGGACCGTACCATATCTCTTGGATATTTGGGAAGGTGTAGAGCATATACTGAACACTACTGCTATCTTTGATGTTGACCAATAGCTTTGTAATGTAGAATGTCTCATTTTTTTCCAGACGCGACTTGAGATGCTGATCTAAGTACCACTCTGTTGGCACGGGCGTTGGAGCCCACTCTGCAACGTGCTGAGCGTGAACCTTCTTTACGTCGCAAGTCTTGGTGTGGTATTCCCAGTAGAAGCTGTCGGCCTGCTCCTTAGAATATATCTTTGTCAGGTCAAGATATCTCTTTGAATTACCAACATAGGCTCTATAAACGACCGCGCCGTAGCCCTCCTTAGCAACAGCAAGCGCCACCTGCTCGCCATTTACAGTAAAGTTGTTATCATTGTGGGTTAATGAGAATGAGCCTATGCTACCCTGTTTTACGCGAAAGACGATAGTGGCCGTGTATCCGCTATTGGTCTTGAAGTTACCCTCTGCGTCAAGTGGACCACTCCACTGAACACGCAC
>JAFOYS010000367.1 GCA_017391435.1 Alistipes sp.
ATATCCGCGCAACCTACGCCCTGTGAGCAGGGCTATTCTGGAAAAGGCACTGTGATTTGCTTGCAAAAAAAAACGCAGAGAGGAGTTTTGGGGAGCTTGCTCACCAACAAAAATTCTCTCTGCGTTTTAAGGTCGCGGTAGCGACCCACAGTGCCACAAGCATACAGCAATCACCGCCACTAACAAACAGCAAAAAAGGGTAGCAAAACTGCCACCCTCTTTTGTGCCCAGAATAGGACTCGAACCTACACGTCTCTCAACACTCGCACCTGAAACGAGCGCGTCTACCATTTCGCCATCTGGGCTTTTAAAAACCCTTCTACAATTGCTTGTAGAAGGGAGATTTCTGGAGGTCTGAAGCGGATTCGAACCGCTGTACGAGGTTTTGCAGACCTCTGCCTAGCCACTCGGCCATCAGACCATTTTGTACCCTTTTATCCGTTCGGGTGTGCAAATATAATGCGTTTTTATTTTAAAACCAAAAAAAATCGTATCTTTACGCTGAAAATTTTGAAAATTTTCACTTTATTACAAAAAAACTATGAAAATAGAGGATATTGCGCTCTCGTTAGTGCCCAATTTAGTACCACAGGCTGCTGCCCATCTACTGGAGAGTTTTGGCTCTGCAGAGGCTATCTATGCGGCTACAGAGAGCAAGCTGATATCTAAAGCCGGTCTTAGGGCCGACATAGCCCGAAAGATTGCAGAGGGCTACGGGCTTAATCAGGCAGAAAGGGAGTTAGAGATTTGCAGGCGGTCTAATGTCACTATTGCAGCATCGACAGATAGCATCTACCCTAACAGGTTAAAATTTTGTGCCGACTATCCTCATATTATATATATGGTAGGTGACTGTTCGCTACCAAACAGCTCTATGCTACTTGCTATTGTTGGAGAGAAAGAGAGTGTGAGCAGTTACGGCAGCCGTATGATAGCCAAGCTTATAGAGCAGATTGCAGAGCAAATGCCTGAGACTGTAATTGTAGGGATGTTAGACAGTTGCACAGACAGCACTGCGCTACGCATAGCCTCGCTATATGGGCTTCAGTCTATTGCCATTTCAAGCATCGCGCTCACAGAACTATCTAATAATCAGAACTATAGACTTGCAGAGGAGATTATAAATGCTGGCGGTACTGTAATTACCGAGGTGGGAGTGTACTCTGCGCCTCGCCATCAGGGCTACTGTGCCGATGAGCGCATTGTTGCGGGGCTGACAGATGCCGTAGTGGTCATTGAGAGCAGCACTATACCAAACATTGCCAAGTATGCCGACAGTTATGGCCGAACACTCTTTGCCCTGCCTGGCAGAGCCACAGATAGCGCATCGTGGGGCACAAACCGTATGATAGCAACATCAATGGCGCATCTTGTCTGCTCGGGACGAGATATTGTTAATATTTTAGACTCAGATTAAATACAACTGACAATGCTTATAGATACACATTCACACCTATACGAGCCAGAGTTTGACGCTGACAGAGAGTTAGCCATTGCTCGATGTGCCGAGGCTGAAGTGGAGAGAATTATGCTCCCCGCTATAGATAGCCAGAGCTACGAGCGAATGTTTGACCTCTCCAGAGCCTACCCAGACTTTGCACTGCCGATGATGGGTCTGCACCCCACATCAGTTAACGAGAACGACCACTGGCGCGAAGATTTAGAGCTTGTAGAGAGATATCTACAGCAACCGCCAGAGGGTATCGCTCGTTTTTGGGGCATTGGAGAGATTGGCCTTGACCTCTACTGGAGTAGCGACTACCGCAATGAGCAGATTGAGGCCTTTGTGGCGCAGGTAGAGATCTCTATTAAGTACAACCTACCGATAGTTGTCCATACTCGCAACGCTTGGCCGGAGATGATAGAGACTATGGAGAGATTTGCTGGCAGAGGTGTTCGTGGTATCTTCCACGCCTTCTCAGATGGCGTTGAGAGCTACGAAAGGCTAAAGAGGTGTGGAGACTTTCTCTTTGGCATCGGTGGCGTGGTGACATTTAAGAAAAATAAGCTGGCAGCAGTAGTCGAGCAGTTAGCGCTCTCAGAGATTGTTCTGGAGACCGACTGCCCCTATCTCACCCCTGCACCACACCGCGGCGAGCGCAACGAGTCGAGCTATGTAAAGTATATATGCGCCAAGATAGCCGAGATAAAAAACACTGACTACCAAACAGTTGCCGAGCAGACAACGACAAACGCACGAAGAATATTTAATTTGTAACGCTATGAATACAAAGCCTTCAATTCTAATAATTTATACCGGAGGAACAATCGGTATGCAGCGCGACAAGAGTGGCACGCTCATCCCCTTTGACTTCAACTCTATAGAGAAGGAGTTTCCGGCTGTAAGACATCTCAATGTAAACATAGATGTCCATAAAATCCCACCTATCGACTCGTCAAATGTCACCCCAGAGCTATGGCGCGAGCTTGCCCATACAGTGCGCGACAACTACGAGAAGTACAACGGTTTTGTAATCCTACACGGCACCGATACTATGTCCTACACAGCCTCGGCGCTGAGCTTTATGTTTGAGAATCTACAGAAGCCTGTAGTCTTTACCGGCAGCCAGATACCTATGGGTATTATGCGTACAGACGGGCGCGAGAACCTTATCACAGCTATAGAGATTGCCGCGGCGAGCAAAAATGGATATCCGATGGTTCCAGAGGTCTGCCTCTACTTCCAGAACAAACTCTTCCGAGCTAACCGCACATCAAAACTCTCGGCCGAGGCGCTAAATGCCTTTGATTCGAGAAACTACCCACCGCTTGCAGAGGTAGGTGTAAATATCAACTACAACACAGCCTATATCCACTACGAGAAGGGTTGGTTTGAGGGCGAATTCTGCCCAGAGCCACTTGTAATCACTGAGGGTTTTGACTCAAATGTGGTGATACTAAAAATATTTCCTGGCATATCAGAGACCACACTTAAAGCGGTGCTCTCTGTAGAGGGTCTTCGCGGAGTTATCCTTGAGACCTTCGGCACAGGTAACGCCCCTACGGCTGACTGGTTTATAAACCTGCTTAGCGAGACAATTGCTCGCGGAGTGACAGTTGTCAATGTAACACAGTGCGTAGGCGGTGGCGTGGCAATGGAGCTATACGAGACAGGAAAGCGCCTGCAGCAAGCGGGTGTTATCAGCGGACACGATATGACAACAGAGGCTGCCGTAACAAAATTGATGCTGCTACTTGGCAATTGCCAGCAAAAAGATGATGTAGCAAAGAGTATGTTGCTATCAAAAAATGGAGAATTTGGCAGTTAGACTTTGCACAAACAAAAAATTTTTTGTATATTTCGGACTGATAAGGTGTGCAAAATGGCGCAATAAGGCCCATTTTACGCCTGTATTGTACTGATATATTGTCAGTTACGCGCATTTTGAGGCGATTTTTTACTAAAAGTCAAAAATCCCTCATTGAGCACAAAAACAACTAAAAACACTAATAGAGAGAAATTTTTTAAAAAAAACTATTCAAATTTTTTAACTTATTAAAAACACTATGAAAAAATTATTTTTGGTTTTGGCAGTTGCTGCTCTGTCGTTCAGCACTGCAATCGCACAGGACGCTGCTGCTGCAGCACCTGCTGCTGAGGAGGCTACCGTAGAGAACGCTGAGGCTGCTGCACCAGTTGCAGAGGAGGCTGTTGCTACAGAGGCTATTGACACTGAGGTACAGATCGCAGGTGAGTCACTCCACCACGTTCTTATGCAGAAGTTCCTCGAGGGTGGTTGGGGATGGATGCTCCCAATCCTTATCGTACTTGTACTCGGTCTTGCTATTGCAATCGAGCGTATCCTCTTCCTCGGTCTTTCTACAATCAACACTAAGAAGTTCATCGCTTCTGTAGAGA
>JAFOYS010000368.1 GCA_017391435.1 Alistipes sp.
CTGGATGTAACCGGAGCAATGGGGGAGGTGTTGTGGCGACAATATTCGCTGCGTCAAGGTGCTCGGTGACCTTAACTGTGGCGTTGATTGTTGTCAGTGAGTCTACCTTTACTGGTGAGGCGAGTCGCTGCTTGAAGGTTGCTATGTCCTGTGCAGATGCTGCAGCAAAGAGTGCTATTGCAGCAATAACTACTAATCTCTTCATATCTATTTGGCTGTGTATCCTAATTTGTCAAGTAAATTCTTTGCGGGCGACTTGTCGAGTGTAAAGCTCTTCTTAATGCCCATCATCTCTATTGTTGCGTTGCAACTAAGCTCTATTTTGTCAAAATTTCGCTCCGAGACTCGCAGCACAAGTGCAAGGGCCTTTATCGGATTGTGAATCTTTAGCTCAAGAGGGATGTCTAACGAACTCAGGCTCTTCTTTGGCAGTGTTATAGGCGCCATAAGTGAGGCGTGAGCCGTAAGTGTGTTGTCAAGGTATATATCCCCCTCGGCAGCCTGCAGAGTAGGCTCGTAGCCGGTGTTGTTCTCTATTCGCAAGGTTATAACCCATCCGCCAGATATTGATCCGGTGATATTCTCAATGCCTACAACTGAGATATTCTCCTGCATCTGGTTTACAATCTTCTTTGGGCTACAGCCTGCAGCAAAGAGTGCGATTGTGGCAATAAGTATTAGCTGTAATCTCTTCATAATGTGTTACTTACTCCTTTTCTGCAATATATATTTGTGCTATGCCGAAACTCTGACTGTGGTGCTTGACGCTCTTAAAACCGCACTGCTGGATAAGCTCAGAGAACTTCTCTGGATTTGGAAAACCATCTACAGATGCTGGTAGATACTCATATGCTGAGCGGTTTTTAGATATAAGTCCTCCGACCCACGGCAGTATCTTGTGAGAGTAGAGTCTGTAGAAAAATCCGATAACAGGGTTTGTAGGATTTGAGAACTCAAGGATAACGAGGTGTCCGCCACTCTTAATTACGCGAGCAAGCTCCTTTAGGCAGGCCTGTTTGTTCTCAAAGTTACGAATGCCAAAGGCTATAGTTGCCGCATCGAAGCTCTCAGAGGCAATATCAAGGTGCTCTGAATTGCCCTCCATTAGTGTTATGCGCTGCTCAAGACCACCCTTAGCTACCTTAACCTTAGCCACCTCAAGCATCTGTGGCGAGAGGTCTACACCGCAGATTGTTGACCCCTCAATCTTGCGAGCCATAGCTATGGCAAGGTCACCAGTGCCCGTAGCCACATCAAGAATGCTCTTTGCCCCTAAACGGCGCACACTACGCACCACACGGCGCCTCCATACCTTGTCAATAGATAGTGAGAGGATGTGGTTTAGGCTGTCATATGTAGGGGCGATGTTGTCAAACATCTCTTTTACCTGCTCAGTCTTGGGTTGTACTTCTTTCATATTATTCATATTTTACCGCCTCTGAAGGCCTTATCTTTGCCACTATTGCCGTCACGACAAACAGCAACGCAAGCAATACCGTTGCAAAGATAGTATTTATTATTAAAATCTCGGCAACACCTATAGAAACGGGAACTTGGGTGACAAAGTATGCCGCAGCGTCAAGTTTTACAACGCCACTATATTTTTGTATCAAAATTAACAAAAGAGCAACTCCGTTTCCAATAGCCAAACCTATGCCTACAATGCGCGCAGCTTGGTAGAGGAAAATCTGGCGGATAGAGCCGTTTGCCATACCTAAACTCTTGAGGATTCCCACCATACGAGTGCGCTCAAAGAGTAGGATAAGCAGCGCCGTAATCATATTGAAAAGCGCAACGATAAACATTATCACGACTATCACCGTTGCATTTATGTCGTGGGTCTCAAGCCAGGCAAAGATGTTAGAATAGATCTGCTCTGCGCTGACCGATGATAGATTTTCGCTACCCTCGTAACTCTCAAACAGATAGCCGTTTATCATCTCTGAAAGGGTGTAGTTGTCTGTCCCCTCGGCGGTGTAAATCTCAAAGCCAGAGTATGTGTCACTTGGCCAGAGATTTATCTTCTGCACATTGCGGATATCAGTCAGGGCAATGGCCGTTGGAAGGTCTCCCATCACGCGATATACTCCGCAGACTTTGAACACCTCTGGGCGCTGAATAGCCCCATCTGTCAGCACTATCAACTCAACGCGGTCGTTGCACCCAACACAAAGACTCTTTGCTACAGATTCGGGGAGTAAAAGCTCTTTATATCTCTGGTCCTCAATGCGAGGCAGCGAGCCATCAATAATGGCGTTTGAAATAGATGTGCGGTGTGCAAAATTGCTCTCACCCTTGACTACAATGCCCGTAGCCCCACTCTTTGAGCGGACTATGCAACCACGCATAGCATAAGGCTCTATGCGCTTAATGCACTCTACAGAGTCAAGCATAGCGCGCAGAGAGTCGTTCTGCTTTACCTGTCGCACCTCCGCGCCATAGAGCGTTGTAAGGTCTGTTACAAGAATGTCGGCAGAGATGTCGCTTATAGCCGCGCGAATATCCTTACGAAATCCAGCCACAATAGCCACAGTAACCACCATAACGGCAATGCTCACAGCAACAGCGGCTGTGGCTATGCGTACCATAGTGCTCTGTGTAGACGCAGCGCTGCGTGCTGTGCGACGGGCTATAAATAGCGGCAGATTCATTGTTGTGTTAGTATAGTACCTTGTCAACCTTTTCGACCCAAGCCTTGAAACCCTCTAAGGCCTCTTCGCGCATAAAGTTTATGCAAGGAATAGCTCGCTCAGAGTAGTCAAGAGCAATCTGGTCGTAGATAAATGAGTCGTCAAAGTTGATGCTTTTAGCATCTTGCTTTGTGTTGCCATAGTAGATTCTCTCTACACCAGCCCAGTATAACGCGCTCAGACACATAGGGCAAGGCTCGCAAGAGGAGTATATAGTACACCCCGTAAGTTTAAAGTCGCCCAACTTTGCACAAGCGGCACGAATAGCACTCACCTCGGCGTGTGCTGTAGGGTCACAACTATCTGTGACTCTGTTTGTTCCGGTGGCAATAATCTCTCCATTGCGGACAATCACCGCGCCAAAAGGTCCGCCACCCGCAGCAACATTCTCTATTGATAAATCAATAGCCAGCTGCATAAACTTTTTGTCCTCTGGAGTAAAATTACTATTAATCATAGTGCAAATTTACACAATTTTTCATAACTTTGCGCGTATATTATGTGAATTAACAATAAAAAAATATGTTTACAACACTTCTTCAGTCGGGCTATTATGAGCAAGGCTCATCGTGGCTCTCAAATTTGACCACTTCGGAGGCCTTCTTTATTATCATCATCGTAGCTGTTGCGGGTATGATTGTTCAGGCACGCCTACGCTCTGTGTTCAATAAGTATTCCAATGTGCCTCTGAGCAACGGTATGTCTGGTGCAGAGATTGCCGCCAAGATGTTGCGCGACCACAATATTCACGATGTTCAGATTACCCATACAAGCGGTATGCTTACGGACCACTATAACCCCGCTACAAAGACTGTAAACCTCTCGGATGCAGTCTATAGTAGTCGCTCTATAGCAGCTGCGGCGGTGGCTTGTCACGAGTGTGGCCACGCAATTCAGCACGCAGAGGGCTATGCGCCGTTACAACTTCGCTCGGCCCTTGTGCCTATTGTCAACTTTTCGGCAAGTGTCGCACAGATTGTTATTATCATCGGACTTATCCTTATGAGCATCTCGGGTAGCTCGTTTATCTGCTGGATTGGTGTGGGTATGATTGCTATGTCGGCTGTCTTCTCCCTTGTCACTCTGCCTGTAGAGTATAACGCCTCGGAGAGGGCTTTAGAGTGGCTTGAGGGTAGTCGTACCCTTAGAGCAGAGGAGATGGACGGTGCGAAAACATCCCTGCGTTGGGCTGCACGAACATACCTTGTTGCAGCGCTCTCTGCAATCGCATCATTACTCTATTACATTACCCTTATAAACAGAAGAGACTAAACAGAATATGAGACGACTAACCACACTTATTACCCTTATTGCTCTCTGTGTCGGCGTATGCTCGGCAGAGAAGCGTCCAAAGTACATCTTTATGTTTATCGGAGATGGACTCGGTATTAACCACATCTACGGTACGGAGCTCTACAATGCTGCGGTACATCCAGATAGACCAAATCACGGACAGATGAGCTTCTCTCGCTTTCCGATTCGTACATATGTTACCAACCACTCATCCTCGTCGCTTGTGACAGACTCATCTGCTGCCGCTACGGCTCTTGCTGCGGGCGTAAAGACTGCAAATGGATATATGGGCGTAGATGCAGAGAAGAGGAGTGTGAAGAACATTGCAGAGCTTGTTTCAGAGCTCGGTATGAAGGTGGGTGTTGTGACAAATGTTGGTATGAACCACGCAACGCCAAGTGCATTTTTTGCCCACCACGAGTCTCGCAGTGCCTACAAAGCGCTTTACGAGCAGTATGTTAAGTCAGATGTTGACTTTGCTGCTGGAGCAGCTATCCTCCACAGAAAGAAGGATGGGTTGACTGTTGACGACTATATCAAGATGGCTAAGGATGCTAAGATTGAGGTTGTCCATGACCTTAATAAGGCTGCGAAGGTGCGCGGTAAGCGAGTGTTGCTGCTGCCAGAGGAGCAGAAGAAAAAGACTCTGAAGTATGCAACAGATTGTCAGCAGGGCGATTGGACTATTGTCGACTTTACAGATGCGGCAATAAAGTATCTTGAGCGTGAGGCAAAAAAGGATGGTTTCTTCCTTATGGTTGAGGCTGGACATATGGACTACTCGGCTCACGACAATGACGCAGTGACAACCTTTGAGGAGGTAAACCACCTCTCAGACTCTGTGGCAAAGGCTTTGGAGTTCTATAATAACCATCCTGATGAGACTCTTATCATTGTTACTGCCGACCACGAGACTGGAGGCCTTAGCCTTGGATATTCAAAGTATAAGATGAACTTAGAGCGTCTTGCTTGGCAGAAGGGCTCTGTCTCTACGCTTACCCGCAAGATGCAGGCCTTCCGCGACCAGGGCTTCAACACTTGGGAGCAGATGCAGGAGCTTCTTAAGAGGGAACTTGGTCTTTGGGAGAATGTCTCTGTC
>JAFOYS010000369.1 GCA_017391435.1 Alistipes sp.
GAGTTCTTCCTTATGTGGACCACAACAATCCCGCATAGCGCCCTAACTGCTCCAGAGGAGTGGGTGGCAAAGTATGTTGCAAAGTTTGGTGACGAGGAGCCTGTCTATCGTGGCAAGGGGTACTTTCCTGTCCGATATCCAAAGGCGACCTATGCAGCAATGATATCATATCTTGACTATCAGATTGGCTCTTTAGTCGCTATGCTTAAGGAGAAAGGGCTCTATGACAACACTATAATTATGGTTACAAGTGACAATGGACCGAGCCATAATGCCTATACAAACACAGATTGGTTTGACTGCGCCCATCCGTTCCGTAGCGATAAGGGCTGGACAAAGCGCTCACTGCACGAGGGTGGTATCCGTATGCCGTTTATTGTCGCTTGGGGAGATAGGCTTACTCCTGCTGTAAGTGACCATATCGGATATTTCCCTGACCTTATGCCTACACTTTGTGATATTGCGGGGGTAGAGTCGCCCGCTACAGATGGAATCTCATTTTTGCCAACTTTGAAGGGTAGAAGACAGCCAAAGCACGACTATCTATACTGGGAGTTTCCAAAGTTTAAGGGTGGTAATGGATGGCTGAGCGTCAGAATGGGTCGCTGGAAGGGGCTTGTAGAGGATGTGGCAGATGGTAATACGCGAATGCAACTCTATGATATTACAACAGATGTGCGTGAAGAGCACGACCTTGCGGCTGAACATCCTGAGGTGGTTGCTGCTATGTGGAGGGCGATAAAAGAGTCGCATAGTGATGTTGAAAATCCACGCTTTAAGCTAAATATTACATATCCTGCTGATAAGTAGTGCATAAAAAATGAATGTGCGAAATTAAATTTTTTTAAGAAACGGTGCGAAAAAAAGAAAAATTATGTATAACTTTGCATCGTGTATATTTGCAATTTGGGTTGGCATTTATGCTATTTGTGGCGTGTTGATTAGTGAGTATTCATAAAACAATAATAATTATGCGTTTATTCAAGAGACTTTTTATGGCTATTGTAGCTGTTGCTTTGTCATACACAGCATTTGCGCAGCTTCCTTCTGTTAAGTTGGAGAATCGTAAGGGTGAGGTTGTAAATACCTCTTCGCTTGTAGATGGTAAGACTCCGATGATTATCTCTTTCTGGGCTGTTACTTGTAAGCCTTGTATTCAGGAGCTTGACGCTATTAATGACGCAATGCCAGATTGGCTTGATGAGGCATCTTTCCGCGTTATAGCTGTCTCTACAGACGATAGCCGCTTCTCTGCACAGGCACGAGCTTGGGTTGAGGGCCACGGCTGGAACGACTTTACTGTTCTTTTTGACAAGAACAAGGAGTTTATGCGTGCAATGAATGTATCTTACACTCCACAGGTTTTTGTTGTTGATAAGAACGGCAAGGTTGTCTATTCACACACCGGCTATACAGCTGGTAGCGAGCAGGAGCTTATTGATAAGATTAAGTCGCTCAAGTAAAAATATTGTAATACCCCATATGAAGAAACTTACAATTTTATTCGTTTTATCACTTCTCTCAGTTTCTGCTTTTGCAGAGCAAAAAGAGGGTGAAAAGACGAAGGGTAGACTTACTGGCAGTTTTGAGACCAACTCAATCTTCTATGTTGAGGATACAAAGAGTGGTGCGCTTGCTCCGCAGGATAACTTTGGATCGAACAACTATCTGAAGCTTGACTACTATCAGGGTAAGTTCTCGGCAGGTATTCAGGGTGAGGCATATATGCCGGTACTTCAGGGCTATCCTACAGATCTACAGAGGGTAGCCTTGACAAATTACTATGCACAGTGGACAGATGATAGTTTCTCTGTTACAGCAGGTACATTCTATGAGCAGTTCGGTAGCGGATTGCTCTTTCGCGCATATGAGGATCGTACTCTGGGTATGAATAACGCCCTTACAGGTGCCAGATTTACCTATGGCTACAAGGATATTGTGGCCCTGAAGGCTATCTGGGGTATGCCACGCCTCGGTATGAAGTTTACCGATACACAGGTTCGTGGTGGAGATATATCTTTTGCTATCTCAAACCTTGTGGGTTGGAAAAGTACACATCTTGCTGTTGAGGGCTCTGTGATAAATCGCTATGAGGCTATCTCGGCAGACCTTAAGGAGGAGGGTGGTAAACCTTCGTCAACAGGTTTTTCAGGTAGACTAAACCTTGAGCATAAGGGTTTTGTCTTTCGTGGTGAGTATATTGATGCAGGCGAGCGTCACTATCCAAATGGCGGTTATGATGGTGTTAATGACCCACGCATTGACCTTATCAAGAA
>JAFOYS010000370.1 GCA_017391435.1 Alistipes sp.
AAGCGTATGTGAGCAGCTCGGCTATCGAAGTGTAACGCAGCAAATGCTACCTTTTCACGACAAAATTAATTAGAATTCTAATTTCGCGCGACGCACATAAGAGTTATACCTCCACTTAGCATTCTCCTCTGCTGCTGCGAAGAGCTCGTCAGCCTCTGCTGGGAAGGTCTTCTGGAGAGATGTGTAGCGTACCTCCTTAAGAAGGAAGTCGCGGAACTTGCTCCAGTCTGGCTCCTTAGAGTCGAGAACAAATGGATTCTTGCCCTCATCCTCGAGCAGTGGGTTGTAGTGCCACAAGTGCCAGTAACCGCACTCTACAGCCTGCTTACCGATGGTCTGTGTGCGGGTCATACCGCCCTTAATACCGTGGTTGATACAAGGTGCATAAGCGATAATGAGTGATGGACCTGGGTATGCCTCAGCCTCCTTAAGGACATTGAAGAGCTGGTTCTGTGAAGCACCGATAGATACCTGTGCAACATATACATAGCCGTATGTCATAGCAATCGCACCAAGATCCTTCTTACGGATACGCTTACCGTTAGATGCGAACTTAGCAACGGCGCCAATAGGAGTTGACTTAGATGACTGACCACCTGTATTTGAGTAAACCTCAGTATCTACAACAAGGATATTTACATCCTCGCCAGATGCAAGCACGTGGTCAACACCGCCGAAGCCGATATCGTAGCCCCAGCCGTCACCACCGATAATCCACTGTGACTTCTTAACGAGGAACTGCTTGTTCTCAAGAATCTTGCGGCAAGTGTCGCAGTCGCAAGCCTCGCAAAGTGGAATAAGGCGAGCAGAAATCTCTGCAGATGCAGCAGCAAGGTGACGATTGTCAATCCACTCCTGCATTACGCCCTTAAGCTCGTCTGAGCAGCAGTTGCACTCTGCAATAGCAGTAGCCATAGTGTCTGCAAGAGTGTCGCGGAGCTTCTCAATACCGATATGCATACCAAGACCGAACTCGGCATTATCCTCAAACAGAGAGTTTGCCCAAGCTGGACCGTGACCCTTCTCGTTTGTGCAGTAAGGTGTTGAAGGTGCAGATGCTGAGTAGATAGATGTACAACCTGTAGCATTTGCAACCATCATACGCTCACCAAACAGCTGTGTGATAGTCTTGATATATGGAGTCTCACCGCAACCAGCGCAAGCACCAGAGAACTCAAAGAGTGGCTGTGCAAACTGGCTATTCTTAACCATCTTAGCGCGGTCAAGATCCTTATAACCAACCTGGTTGTGCATATAGTTCCAACGCTCAACCTCGCCCATCTGGCTACCAAGTGGCTGCATTACAAGAGCCTTATCCTTTGCAGGACATACATCCACACAGTTACCGCAACCTGTACAGTCAAGTGGAGATACCTGGATGCGGAACTTATAAGCCTTAGTATTTCCGAGACCCTGCTTGAACGCTGTGCCCTCTGGAGCAGCTGCTACCTGCTCCTCAGTAGCGAGGAATGGACGGATAGCTGCGTGAGGACAAACATATGCACACTGGTTACACTGGATACACTTGTCAACATCCCACTGTGGAACATTTACAGCAATACCACGCTTCTCCCAAGCTGCAGTACCGTTGTCCCAAGTACCATCCTCGCGACCATTAAACGCAGATACTGGGAGGTAGTCACCCTTAAGAGCGTTGATAGGATCTACAACATTGCGAACAAACTCTGGACGAGAGAGGTCTACATTCTCAGTAGCCTCTGCAACTACGATATCAGCCCACTCTGCAGGCACCTCTACCTTAACTACGGCAGTAGCACCAGCATCAACGGCTGCGTAGTTCATATTTACGATATCCTCACCCTTCTTGCCATAAGACTTGTAGATAGCCTTCTTCATCTCCTCTACAGCCTGCTCAAATGGGATAACATTTGCAATCTTGAAGAATGCAGACTGCATAATGGTATTTGTGCGGCTACCAAGACCGAGCTCTGCTGCAATCTTAGTTGCGTTGATAATGTAGAAGTTGATATTGTTCTTTGCAAGGTATACCTTCATATGGTCTGGCAGAGTAGCGCAAGTAGTCTCTACATCGCCCACAGAGTTGAGCAGGAATGAACCACCCTTCTTAAGACCCTTCAGGACATCGTACTTGTCAACATAAGATGGCACGTGGCAAGCGATAAAATCTGGAGTTGTTACAAGATATGGTGAGGTGATTGGCTTGTCACCAAAGCGGAGGTGTGAAGATGTATAACCACCAGACTTCTTAGAGTCGTAGCTAAAGTATGCCTGGCAGTACTTATCTGTAGAACCACCGATAATCTTAATAGAGTTCTTGTTTGCACCTACAGTACCATCAGCACCAAGACCGAAGAAGAGCGCCTCAAAAGTACCCTCCTTAGCCATAGAGATCTCCTCGCCTACAGGAAGTGAGAGGTTTGTAACATCGTCTACGATACCAACTGTAAAGTGGTTCTTTGGAGTCTCAAGAGCCATATTCTCGTATACTGCAAGCATCTGTGCAGGAGTTGTATCCTTAGATGAGAGACCATAACGACCACCGATAATCTCAGCCTCTACGCCCTCAGAGTAGAATGCATCTACGATATCGAGGTAGAGTGGCTCGCCGTTTGCTCCTGGCTCCTTTGTACGGTCAAGAACACAAATCTTCTTTGCAGACTTTGGAAGTACAGCAAACAGATACTTTGCAGAGAATGGACGGTAGAGGTGAACAGTCACAACACCCACCTTCTGGCCACGAGCATTTAGGTAGTCAACAGTCTCCTTGAGGGTCTCTGTTACAGAACCCATAGCGATAACTACACGCTCTGCATCCTCAGCACCGTAGTATACAAATGGCTTGTACTCTCGGCCTGTGATAGTTGAAATCTGCTCCATAGCCTCTGCAACCATCTCTGGAACGGCATCGTAGAACTTGTTTGACGCCTCACGAGTCTGGAAGTAGATATCAGGGTTCTGTGCAGTACCGCGAGATACTGGGTGCTCTGGGTTAAGGGCACGGTTGCGGAATGCTGCAAGAGCCTCACGATCAAACATTGCTGTAAGCGACGCAGCGTCGATAAGCTCAACCTTCTGAATCTCGTGTGAGGTACGGAAGCCATCAAAGAAGTGTACAAAAGGAATGCGAGCCTTAAGAGCTACGATGTGTGCAATACCTGCAAGATCCATAACCTCCTGAACAGAAGATGTTGCAAGCATAGCAAAACCTGTCTGACGAGCAGCCATAACATCCTGGTGGTCACCAAAGATTGAGAGTGACTGCGCAGCAAGAGCACGCGCTGAAACGTGGAACACACCTGGGAGCAACTCACCAGCAATCTTGTACATATTAGGAATCATCAGCAACAGACCCTGTGATGCAGTAAATGTAGATGTAAGAGCACCTGACTGAAGTGAGCCGTGTACAGCACCCGCTGCACCAGCCTCTGACTGCATCTCAACAACCTTTACGGTCTGACCGAAGATATTTTTGCGACCCTGCGCTGCCCACTCATCTACAAGCTCTGCCATAGTAGATGATGGAGTGATTGGATAGATGGCTGCAACCTCCGAGAACATATACGCGATATGCGCTGCGGCATAGTTACCATCACAAGTGATAAACCTCTTTTCTGCCATAATCTTTATCTTTTATTATTATTGTTTCAAATTCCGTACCTAACTTACCTCATCACACCTATTTATAATAGGCGCATATTTCAGCGGTGCAAAAATAACAACTCTTTTTGTATGTTCCTAACTTTTTTGCTGTTAGTTTTTTCACAGTTTAGATTTAATCTATGAACGGCAAATATCGGAGCGTAAAACGACATCTTTACACAAAAAAAGCAGGGACAACGCCCTGCCGTAGCTAAAGAATTGATGTTTTTCTACTTAAAAATCTCGTTAAGCAGCGCCGCTAAACGATATCCACCCTTACGAATCTGATCCTCTGCAAGTGGACCGTACTCGTTTAGATAGAGACGCTTGTCAAGCTTTGCACCCTCCTTAATCTCGTGCACCTTGCGAGAGACCTTTGCCGAGTCATATCCCCAGTCGTATGGAGTGCCCGCAGTAACCTCTGCAATCTGCGCCTTTGTGTATGTATCAAGCAGGGCTGCGGTGTCTGAGAATCCCCACGGATTGCGACTTGCAATTATCGGAGTATCCCACAGACTGTGGTAACGAATCTGCTCCTTACCAAAGTAGACCTTGTAGTAGCCAATTGTCTGATCCTCAGGGTAACGGATGTGCTCTGGGCAGTGCATATCGCCCACAAAGTGAACTATCAGAGCAATGTGTGCAACTCGCACAGAGTCGGTCATATTCTCAGCGTTTGCCTTAAGATTCTCTGCCAGCTGATTAATGAAATAGATGCTGTTCTTTACAAACTTATCACCCTTGCGGATGTCACGATAAGGGGTGCAGTCATCATTAGCCTCAAAGGTGTGAGGGTAAGTCACAAAACGCTTTGCATTTGACGGCTCAAAACCCAAATCAATAAGCAACTCTGGCTTGCTATCGTCAGCATAGGATGCCCACTTTACGATTGACTCGCCGTGTAGATACTCTGTAATCTGCTTCTTTGCCTTTTTTGTCAAATGATTCTCGGCAATCTTGGCCACTGTAGCGTGTCCAAGTCTACCCCACGCAGATGCTGTTGACACCACCAACACCACTGCACACAAAAGTGTTAAAATTCGCTTCATAGTCTATAGTTTTTTTGTTGTTTGACTTCTAATACC
>JAFOYS010000371.1 GCA_017391435.1 Alistipes sp.
GATATTCAGTCCAATCTTCTGCCACTTTTTGCTAAGTCCATAAAGGTCTGTTGCAATGCCGGCAGGGCATACAGCCGTAACATATACCTTCTTGTCGCGTACCTCCTTTGCAAAGGCTACAGAGAAGGACTTTAGATAGGACTTACTCGCGCTATAGAGCGACAGACCTGGCCACGGCATCCATATTGAGTAGGATGACATATTTAGAATATGACCGCCACCGCGCTGTGCCATATCTGTAGCAAAGAGCTTACAGAGAATAGTATTTGTAATATCGTGCAGAGTAATAGCCTGCTTAATGCGCTCAATAGGGGTGTTCAGTATGTCGCAAAAAGAGAACATACCTGCGTTATTTATCAGTACATCAATAATATAGCCCTCCGACTTTGTCCACTCGTACAGCTCCTCCGCAGCGGTAGTTGTAGACAAATCTTTTACCACTACACAGACCTTGACCCCCTCCTTTTCGCGGATTTTATCTGCAACGCTATTAAGTTGTTCTTTGTCTCGGCTGACAATAACAAGGTTGTATCCTCTACTTGCAAGCTGCTCGGCGTAGCACTGTCCAATACCTGACGATGCGCCAGTAACAAGGGCTGTTTTGGTGCCCTTCTCTACATATCCACACTTCATACTACTTAATCTTGCGAAGCTCCTTCCACAATCGCTCTGGAATATGCTCAGTGCAGTTGTGGCAACACATCATCTTATCTGAATACATACGGGCAATGCAGTAGTCGCGGTGATCACAACCGGCGCGGGTAGTAAAATCACCCTCGCGAAGCTTGTTGATAAATGATGGGTCGTTAATAAGCGCACGAGCCATCTGCACCATCTCAAAGCCCTCGTCAAGAACGCTCTCTATACCCTCACGAGAGACAAGACCGCCGACATATACAAGTGGACCCTTGAGCTCTGCACGGAACTTCTTTGCATTCTCAAGGAAGAAGCACTCCTCAAAGTCGTAGTCCTTAATCATCCACTGGCCAAAGAGGCTCACGACAATCTTCTGAAGCCATTCGTTCCAGCCCATATAGTATCCCATAGTCTTTGTAGGGATTCTTCCGCGCATAACTGCCATAGGGGCGCGAGAGACAAAACCCGATGAAAGCACAATGCCGTGAACGCCAAACTTCTCTATCTCCTTTGCAATCTCAATGCTCTCTGGCACCTGTATGCCACTCTTGAAGCCATCCTCCATATTGTGCTTGACAAGTACTGCCATATTGCACTGTGCAGCAGCCTCCATAACCTCTGTAAGGCACATCTTCATAAATCGCATACGATTCTCAAGTGAGCCTCCATACTCGTCACGACGACGGTTTGTCCAAGGAGAGAGGAACTGTGAGATAAGGTATCCGTGGCCTGCGTGAACCTCTACAGAGTCAAAACCCGCGTTGTGAGCTGTATGAACAGCCTTGCCGAAGTCCTTAGCAGTCTGAGCAATCTCTGCGTGGCTCATACGACGGTGGAAGGTTGGCGAGTATAGGTTAAAACCGTTAGAAGCTGATACAGGGAAAGAACCCGCTGTAGACCAGTGTGTCATATTTCCACAGTGTCCAATCTGCACTCCTACGGCAGCACCCTCATTATGTACAGCCTCAGTTATATCTCGAAGTGCTGGTACGATCTGATCGCGCAACCATAGCTGAGAGTTAAAAGAGACTCCGCTGCGGTTGATAGATGCATAGGCAAGGGTAGTCATACCCACACCTCCGCGAGCAACACTTACGTGATAATCCTTTAAATCTTGTGTTGGACCGAAATCCTTACCCATACTCTCAAAAGCCGCCGAGCGAATTACTCGGTTGCGAAGAGTTACAGGACCCATCTGATATGGGGTAAATAGCTTTGAATCGTCAAGATTCTTCATATTTTAGTTTGTTTAGTAAATAAACGGAATAATACGCTTACGGCCAAGTGATGTGAACTCCTCGCCAAACTCAGCCTCATATCGCTTGTAGAGCGATGCTGCGCGAGGGCCAAGGTTTGCAAATGTCCACATTGCAAAGACAACACCAGCCCAAGACCAACTTGCAATGGCAAAACCAACCCACTCCATAAACTCGCCAAAGTAGTTTGCCGAAGATACATAACGGAACATGCCACCCTTTGGAATATAGTGCTTAGTATCGCCAGGTTTGCGAAGGTGGCGGATAATATAGTCTGAGTGTAGATTGATTATAAATCCAAACAACCAGATTATAGCACCTATGTATATGTATGGCTTGCTCATCCAACCCTCATAATATCCCTGCTCCTGAGCAAGATAGAAGATCCATCCTCCCTGCATCAGTGCGTTAAGGGTGTTAAAAATAGCGCCCATAAGCATAATTCCAAACGGCATCTTAGACTTGCCACGAATAAGCAGTGGAAAGATAAACGAACGCTGGAAGTAGTGGGTTTGGAAGATTATGAATAGCACAAGAGGTGCAACTTCAAATCTTACATCCGAAAGCCACCAGAGCACAGTCATAACAAAAAATACGGGACACTCCATTATTACCCAAGCAACCTTGTTTGGAATTGGAAAACCAAACTTTGGGTTGAATAGATATCCGTATCCTGCCTCAACAAAATATAGGGCAATAAATACTACTACGGCAACTACTGCCATAATAATCAAAAAGGTGTTGTATGTTGCAAGCGTAAACATAACTGCAAAGATATAGTAGTTTGAGTTATATATCTAATCTAAAACTCGCTTTATACATTGAAAAGGAAGTGCATAATATCGCCATCCTGAACAACATACTCTTTGCCCTCAATACCAATCTTACCGACATCGCGACAAGCACGCTCTGAGCCCAAAGCTACATAGTCCTCGTACTTAATAACCTCTGCACGGATAAATCCCTTCTCAAAATCTGTGTGGATAGTACCAGCAGCCTGCGGAGCCTTTGCGCCGCGGACATAGGTCCAAGCACGAGACTCGTCTGCACCAGTGGTAAAGAAGGTCTCAAGGTTAAGAAGCTTGTATGCAGCCTTAATAAGACGGCTTACGCCAGACTCTGTAAGTCCCATATCCTCAAGGAACATCTGACGCTCCTCATAGCTCTCAAGCTCGGCAATATCTGCCTCAGTGGCCGCGGCAACGATAAGCATCTGTGCATTCTCATCCTTAATAGCCTCAGCAACAGCCTCTGTGTACTTATTACCAGTAACAGCGCTCTTCTCATCTACATTGCAGAGGTATAGCACAGGCTTATCTGTCAGCAGGTTAAGGTCTTGCATAATCTTACGCTCCTCCTTATCAAGCTCTACGGTACGAGCCGACAGACCCTGCTCAAGAGCAGCCTTATAGCGGAGCAATATGTCGTACTGACGCTTTGCTACCTTATCACCACCTGTCTGAGCCTGCTTTGCAACCTTGGCAATACGATTCTCTACAGTCTCAAGGTCCTTAAGCTGAAGCTCTGTATCAATAACACCCTTGTCACGCACTGGGTCTACGCTGCCGTCCACGTGTGTAATGTTTCCATCCTCAAAGCAACGCAGAACGTGGATAATTGCATTTGTGTTGCGGATATTAGCGAGGAACTTGTTACCAAGACCCTCACCCTTTGATGCACCCTTAACAAGACCAGCAATATCTACAATCTCAATAGTGGTAGGGATAACTCGCTTTGGTTTATCAATCTCTGCAAGGCGAATAAGACGCTCGTCTGGAACGGTTATAACGCCTACATTTGGTTCAATAGTACAAAAAGGGAAGTTTGCTGACTGTGCTTTAGCGTTTGACAGACAGTTAAAAAGTGTTGATTTGCCGACATTAGGCAGTCCGACAATTCCACATTGAAGTGCCATAGTTTCTCTATCTTTAATTATTTAATCTCTTCTCCAAAAAGTGTTGCAGATGAGCAACCTGTAATCTTTACTGTGACATAGTCACCCGCCTTATGGTCGCCTCGGTCAAAGACAACCATCTTGTTCTGCGAAGTTCTACCACAGAGTTGATCCTCACTACGCTTTGATGTTCCCTCAACAAGAATCTCGCGAATAAGTCCAATCTCAGCCTCGTTGCTTGCTACAGATAGGCTGTTTTGCAGTGCGATAATCTCATTTAGACGGCGCGTCTTCTCCTCATCTGCAATATCGTCAGCATAGTGTCGTGCAGAGAATGTTCCTGGACGCTCAGAGTACTTGGACATAAAGGCAGAGGCATAACCAACCTCTTGCATAAGCGAGAGTGTCTGCTGATGATCCTCAAGGGTCTCTCCGCAGAAACCTGCTATTAGGTCAGTTGTAATTGCACAATCTGGCATATAGCGATGTATAGCCGCAACACGCTCAAGGTACCACTCGCGAGTGTACTTACGGTTCATCTTCTTTAGCATCTCATTGCTACCGCTCTGCGCTGGTAGGTGAATGGCCTTGCAGATGTTCTCATAGCGAGCCATAACCTCAAGTAGGCTGTCAGAGATATCCTTTGGATGTGAAGTAGCAAAGCGGAC
>JAFOYS010000372.1 GCA_017391435.1 Alistipes sp.
AAAAGCCCTGCCGAGGCTATCAGAACGGTGGCTCATCCTCAGGAAGTATCTGCCAGCTGTCAATACGACTATTTAGGGTCGTGCGAGGGATGCCCAACTGCTTGGCAATCTGAGTTTTGCTCACTCCAGCCTCAAGCAATTCTTGAATTTGAGCCATCTGCTCGTCGCGACTTGTCTCATCGTCAGTGTGTTCGCGGAGTAGGTTGAAACTCACGCGATTGCCCGTAGGTCGGTAGTTGAGGTACTCAGAAAAGAGCAGCTCAAAACTGCTATTTTTGAATGTCGGAGGCAGGTAGTTGCCCTTCACGATGCAGAGGTGGCGAAGGTGTTCGCACCCAGGGCGAGGGTCACGGCGCAGCTCAATCATCAGTCGCATCTTAGCCTCAAAGCCTTGACTACCAATAGCATTGTGCTTGCTCGGGCTAAGTGTCTCGGTGCGCTTACCCGTGTGGTGGAGGAAGAGCACAAGGCAGTTGTGTTTCTGCGCCAAGGTGTGGTAGAGTTGCAGAAATCCTCGCACCTGATTGTTCTCGTTAAGGCCACCCGTGTAGATGTCAGCAAAGGCATCCACGACCACAAGGTCGGCAGGCCTACTGCTAAGCATACTGTCAAGGCGAGAGACGAGATTCTCTGTATCAAAGACAAAACGAAGACCCTCATACGCCTCCGTAGGTAGCTGAAGCTCAGCGTTTTGACGCTTCAGCAGTGAGGCGATGCTGTTCTGGTCATCCTCCGTTGAGACATATATCGCACTGCGGTGCAGAGCTCTGAGTCGGAAGTTGAGGTAGAGCTGCTGACCCGTCGCCACAGCCATTGCAAGACCCCTCAAAAGGGTACTCTTGCCACTGTCACTGCTGCCAACGAGCGCAGCCACGCCCGTGCGTGGAAAAATGGGGTCAAGGAGGCAGTCAATCTGCTCCGCACCTCGGTTTATGAGTCTCAATGCTGAGACCTCTCCATAGGGCGAAATGCCCTCAAAATTCTCAAGAATAGCAGCCTGCTCCGCTGCTATCTCGTCTTGGATTTGTTGTAGTGTTTTCATAGTAGTGTGTGTTTTTGTTCAGCCGTTGGCTATTGGCTATTAGCCATTGGCTTTTTATTTTTGGCTGTTGGCTGTTGGCTGTTGGCCATTAGCTGGCTGACGCAGAACGGCTGACGCGGACAGAGAGTTTAAGGAGTTTAGGGAGTTTAGGGAGTTTAGTGTTTTTTCTCCTTAAATTCCTTAATTTCCTTAAATTCCTTAATCTCCTTATACTGCGTTAGCTAACGGCTAACAGCTAATGGCCAACGGCTAATAGCTCAATGAGCACATCGGCGATGTCAGCACCGCCTGCTATCTGTTCATCAGTGAGATTGCTTGTCAGCCAGTTGCTTACTGTTATCTGACAACCCACAGTAGAGGCTATCTGCTGAGCCTTACCGCTCCACTCAGTGTAACCCGCTCCCGCATCGGGAAAGAGGACAACACGCCTACCCTTGAGGCTCTCTAATCGCTTAGCTGTCAGACCGTTGAGATTATCAACGCTCATCCAAAAGTAGTCACTAAGTGTCGCTGCAGCAATGTGCGCAGTCTTGTAACTCTCGACAATCGCTATAGGACGATTTTTGAACTGCTCAGAGCTGAGTAGGTGCTCTCCATAGAGGCATTGTGTCAGAGTCCAATCACTGGACAGTTTACCTTCTCGTTTGAGTATGCTGTGCATCCAGTCGCAAGCCCCTTTTACACCTTTGAGTCGCTTGCCTGTATGCTCGTCATAGGCCATAACCTTGGCGGTGCGAATCTGACCCAAACGGTCAATCTGCCAAAAAACAGCACGGTCATCCTCGGTGCTGCCGATGTGGTATAACTGCTTGATAAGCTCTGTAGTGCTATCGCCTAAAACTGACCTTAGCCAACGAAGATAGGCGCAGTCAGGGCGAGCAATTGAGTCGTAGTAATACTTTACATCAATGGTGCAAAGCTCAGTAGATGATTGTGTTACAACCTTTGGTTTTGACACTGTGCGCTGTGGGTCGCTGCGTATTCTAACGCTTGGATTGTCTGCGTAGTACTGCCGCGGCGGGTAGTGATATCCGCACTTATTGAGTCGGGAGCACATACCGACTGTGCTGTGGATGTACTGACCAGTCTCGGTGTTGATATAGCGGGTGAAACAGCCCTTCACTCCGCACTCTGGACAGCAGTACCTTGACTGCGGACCACGATACTTCTCAAGTTGATATTTCATTGCTGATATTCAATATTTGTACCGCAAATATAATACACTGAACACCCCTTTGTCAAGTATTTTGGCAAAAAAATTTTCAATTATTTTACAAAGCACGGTAAATGAATGGATTACGACGGTGCTTACTGCAAGGACGGGGTTAGGGAGATTAAGGAATTTAAGGAATTTAAGGAAAAACTCCCTAATCTCCCTAAATTCCTTGAATTCTCTGTTGGCTTGCCTTCGGCAACCCTTCCCTGCTACGCCTCGGCATAGTAGGACAAGCCCCACTCTGCCCTCGGCTCAATCGCAGTGTTCTGCGTAGCCAGCCAATGGCCAATAGCCAATAGCCAACAGCCCGTTA
>JAFOYS010000373.1 GCA_017391435.1 Alistipes sp.
GAATTGTCTTAAAAATCTCAGTAATACGACTGCAAGTCTCACTATCGTCAATAACCCACAGTTGGTGGCCAAAACCGTCGGCAGCAGTGAAGTCATACTCTGCAGGGGCTTGAATAGCGCTATTTACTATAGCGTCAATCTCGGCATTATCTGGATAAGCGAAGAATACAGGCTCGATATTTGCCCTCTGGTTACGCACGTGAATCATACGATCCTCCTCCTTATCTGGACGAGTAAGTTCGTGCTTCTTAATTGCGCCAGAGAGGTAATCCTCAAAGTGGCAGCACATTACAAGGCCATACTGAGTTCTACCATCCATAGTCTGGGCATAGACATAGTAGCACTCCTTACTGTCGCGCTCAAGCCAGCCACGCTGTTGCCAGAGTTGGAAGTTCTCTACAGCCTTCTGATAAACAACATCTGAGTGTTCGTCAGCAATAGGGTCAAAGTCAATCTCTGGCTTAATAATATGGAGCAGAGAGCGCTCTGTAGCCTCAGCCTTAGCCTCAGCGGAGTTCAGAACATCATAAGGGCGTGATGCCACCTCGGCGGCATACTGCTTTGGTGGGCGAACACCCTGAAAAGGTTTAATGCGTACCATAACTATCTATTTACCTGAAATTTAGTACATCCTGACTCAAAATACTCTACAATCTGTCGTGCTGCAGCAAGGCCTGCGTTGATATTTGCCTCAGCGGTCTCAGCACCCATCTTCTTTGGTGTTGCAAAGTAACGCTTACCAACACAACCACACAAATCGGCGCAACAATCTGGAGCCACATCGCTCACATACTTAAGATCCTCACGCTCGGCAAGAGCCTTGCAGAGTCCCGCCTCGTCAATAACCTCCTTACGAGCAGTATTTACAAGCGTTGCACCCTTAGGCATAGAGGTAAGCAAATCGTAACCAATAGAGCCCTTAGTCTGCTCTGTTGCAGGGATATGAAGCGAGAGGAAGTCGGCACGGCGGTAGAGCTCCTCTACGGTATCTACCTTCTCTACACCATCACACTCAAAGACAGACGCATCGCTCACAAATGGGTCGTAGGCAATGACATTCATACCCAGCGCCTTACCCTTACAGCCCACAAGACGACCAACATTGCCATATGCGTGGATAGCCAGAGTCTTACCCTTAATCTCGCCACCTGTGCCTGGAGTAAAGCAGTTGCGCGACATAAATATCATCATCGCAATAGCCAACTCAGCCACTGCATTAGAGTTCTGGCCTGGAGTGTTCATCACAACCACGCCACGCTGTTTTGCTGTTGCACAATCGACATTATCATAACCCGCACCGGCACGGACAACAATCTTAAGATTTGGAGCCGCCGCAAGCACATCGCAGGTGATTTTATCGCTACGAACAATCAGCGCATCAACATCTGCCACAGCATCCAAAAGCTCTGTTTTATCTCTATATTTCTCAAGCAGAGCCACAGTATGACCCGCATCCTGAAGAATCTCTACAATACCGTCTACCGCCTTTTTAGCAAACGGTTTCTCTGTTGCAATAAGAACTTTCATACCCTTTACAAATGAAGTGAAATAGATAGCACTATCCTCTTTTTTCTCAAATGTATATGGAACGATAGTAGCCATAGTAAATTATTTATGAAGCTGCTCAAACTCCTGCATACAAGCCACAAGTGCCTCTACAGACTCCTTTGGTAGCGCGTTGTAGCAAGAGGCGCGGAATCCACCCACAAGGCGGTGACCCTTAATGCCCACCATACCTCTTTCAGTAGCAAACTTAAGGAAGTCGGCCGCAAGATCCTCCTTACCCTCGGCCATAACAAAACAGATATTCATAAGCGAACGGTCTGCCTTATCTACAGTAGCGCGGAAAAGGGTGTTACGCTCAATCTCATCATAGAGAATCTGAGCCTTCTCAACATTAATCTTGTACATAGCCTCAACGCCACCTATAGACTTAATCCACTTAAGAGTCTCATTCATCACAAAGATAGGAAAGACTGGTGGGGTGTTGAACATAGAGTTGTTCTCGGCGTGGGTATTAACATTCATCATTGTTGGTAGCTCGCGGACAACCTTAGTAAGCATATCGTCACGAACAATAACAAAAGAGACACCTGCTGGAGCAAGATTCTTCTGAGCTCCGCCATAGATAAGTGCATACTTTGACACATCTATAGGACGGCTCAAAATATCTGAACTCATATCTGCAATAAGAGGCACTGGAGAGTCGATATCCTCCTTATACTGAGTACCGTAGATTGTGTTATTTGTGCAGATATAGAGATAGTCAAGGTCTGCTGGAATCTCAAAGCCCTTAGGTATATAGCAGAAGTTTCTATCCTCAGAGGTTGCAAGAATCTCTACCTGACCGTAGTACTTTGCCTCCTTAATAGCCTTCTTGGTCCATACACCTGTATTTACATAACCGGCCTTTGTTGCCAAAAAGTTTGCAGGAATGTGAAAGAACTGCGTACTTGCACCACCGCCCACAAAGTAGATGTGATAATTCTCAGGAATATTGAGCAGCTCACGCATAAGCGACTGCGCCGAGGCAAGAACATCCTCAAAATCCTTTGTACGGTGAGAGATTGATAGGATAGACAGACCTGTTCCGTTGAAGTCTAAAATTGCCTTTGCTGCATTCTGATAAGCAATCTCGGGGAGTATAGATGGACCCGCGCTAAAATTATGCTTTTTCATAACAATTAAAGTTTTGTTTACACAAATATAACTAACCTAAAGTAAATTTCCAAAAAAAAGAGTTACAATTCATCCGGCAGAGGGATACTTTTTGCACTCTCACGCAAACGAGGCATCGGTGAGTTCCATTCACGCAACTTTGAAGATAACTCTGCTGCAAGCTCCTTAACAAGCTCTGGATGAGCTGATGAGAGGTCACGCTGTTCGCCGATATCTGTTTTGAGATTATACAACTCTAACTTACCGCTACGCATACGGTAGACAAGTTTCCAATCACCCTTACGCACCGCGCTAAGGTAGTCTATATCCTCAAGATCGTACGGCTTCCACTGGTGTGGGTAGTGGAAAATAAGCGCACGATTAGGGTCTATGCCCGACACAGATTGAGGAACAACAAAGCTATTTGCGCTCTTCTGATCACTAATCTCGCCTCGCTTAGCAGCCTTAGCTGCAAGTTTTGAGCCTTTAGTAACAAGATTTACAAGACTCTGACCATCAACACTCTGCACGACATCATAATTTTTTACACCCGCCATCTGCAGAATTGTTGGGAACAGATCTTCACAAATTACAGGAGTATTTACACGAGTATCAGGTGCAACCTTACCCCTCCACTTGACCATTAGCGGAACACGCACGCCACCCTCATAGACAGAGCCCTTGCCGTTACGCAGTGGCAGGTTGTGCATAAAACGCACACCTCCCTTAGCCTTATTCTCGGCATTGCCGCCATTGTCGGTCATAAAGATAATGATTGTATCATCGGCAACACCCTTAGCCTCCAAAAAGTCGAGCAGATCGCCCAAACTCTTATCAACGCCCTCAACCATAGAGGCATAGCGAGCCTGACCCTCATCCATACCGGCATCAAGATACTTCTGAACAAAACGAGGGTCGCGCTGTATAGGGGTATGGGTTGCATAGTGTGCAAAATAGAGGTAGAATGGCTGATGGTGCATTATCGGATAGTCCAGACTCTTTAGGGCCTCACGAGTAAGGGCCTCTGTAAGGTGAATACCCGTACCATAGTACTCGGTCATATTCTGCACAGCAAGCAGATTCCACTTTTCAGGTGTATTGCCATAGTTCTCCTCGCTCAAATAGCTACGAGGCATACCAGCAACATTTCCCGACACATTGACAACATAACCCATATTATATGGACTTGCGCCAGGAGTACCTGCACTTGCCCAATGGGCCTTACCGATGTGGATAGTATAGTAACCCGCCTCCTTGAGAATCTGTGGCAGAGGAGTTGCGTAGAGAGTATTCTCAACACCCTCTACAGGGCTCATACCGTTGAGATTCCACTCTGGGCGGATAAAACGGCTACTGTTATCCGTATTTGCGCCACTCTGCATCATTGCCACCGCACCGCCCGTAGCATCGCTCGGCGTATCACGCACTGTTGAAGTCCAGTTTGTAATGCGCGAATGGGCCGCATTTACACCCGTAAGAAGCGATGTTCGCGTTGGAGTAGATACTGGACAAGCATATGCATTTGTAAGCATAACACCCTGCGAGGCAAGGCGTTGCATATTCGGCGTATTGTAACGCATATTGTTAGGATAGATCTGCTCGCCATAGGCCACAGAGCTATCTACCCAGCCCATATCGTCTACAATAAAAAAGACAATATTTGGTTTCTGAGCAGCAAAGGCTACCGACGGAGCAAGCAACGAAAGACCGGTAAGATGTTTCAGTTTCATAACTACATATGTTTATAACTACAAATATAGTAAAATTTCTTTGACTTTAGAGGTTATTGTTTAGAATTTTGACACTGCACGAGCATAGAGCGATATATATTTCAGCGGGGATGTCACTTTAGCATTTTCCATATTTACACTATAAGCCGAGCACTCATCCTCAAACATATAGTTAGACTCTGTTGACGACCAATAACCGCTACGATATCCTCTATCTTTCAGCAGTTCGCCTCCGTGACAACGAAGAGCACGATTGACAACTTTGTAGAGATAATCGTCAAGCAAAAAGAGTTTAAGTTCGTCTATAGCAGGAAGATACCACCCCTCACCAAGCTCTGCACACCACTTAAAGGCGGGATACTTACTCTTCCATCCTGCTCTTGACTTTACACGACTCATATTTGATTCGCCATCAGTTCGGTTTGTAGCCTTGATATTTCGTTTACTCTCCGAACCCTGCTCTGCCCACTTGACATAATTCTGAGTCATACTGAGAATCTTGCCGTGCTTACCATCTGCAGATAGCTCAAAGATAACACCCTGCTTACCATTTTGATTATAGTACTCACCTACACGATATGGAGCCTCAAAGTTACACACTGCGCGAACAGATGCCGAGCTAGAAGATGATCCTTGTCCACGACGATGGCAAGTATTGGACACACTATTACCACTCACATAGTAGTGGAACACTCTATACGAATCGCTATCCCCAATATGGTTTATACTCTTATACTCGGTCGATAAAGACTCATATTTCTTGCCACTTATCACTACACCATACTGCTTTAGCGTAGCATTGACACTATCCAGCGCGCTGCCATTTACAGCAAAAAGTTTGAGCTCGTCAATGTACGGCATTCGCCATCCAGAGCCCAAGCGGCGACACCAATCTTGCAGTTCTGAATATGAAGCATCTGGGGACTCTGTAAGGCTTACAAGCATACCACTGCGACCTGAACTACCTACCTTGGCTACAACTCCTCGTTTCGTACCATCGTTATAGTAGTCTCCAACCTTATATGGAGCAAAAGTGAGCTCTGAAGGGTCCACCGCTATCCGCTGACTCTGCGCTGTAGGACTCTCAGCCTCACTACTCTTTGGCAGTGTTACACTAACAGAGGTAGTTTCACCCTCAACAACCTTAATGGTCTTAGTATAATCACCATATCCGGCCTTTGATATCTTCAGTGTATGGGAACCGACTAACTGATTCTCTAATGTCAGAGGCGTTCTACCAACCACCTTGCCGTCAAGGGTAATCTCTGCCATAATTGGGTTGCTGACAATATCAATACTACCCACTATCGGCACAAGTGCTGGCAGTGTATAGTTCTGATTCACACTAACTGAGCTGATGGTTTGAGATATTGACGAGCTAATATAGCCCGCCTTACGAGCCTCAAAGATATATGTACCCGAGTTGAGCGACCCTGACCAAGTACCGACCCCCTTCTTTACTCCATTTACCCAAATCTCGGCATTATCTGGCGCTGTAAGTGTCACTGTCGCACTATCTGCTATTAGCGTTACACTCCTCTCTACCTTCTTACCCTCAACAACCACCGTACCACTTGCTGAGTGGTAGCCCGCAGCTGCTACGGTGTAGTTATATGAGCCATTTTCAAGCACCACCTGCATAAGTCCATCCTGAAGCGTATAGTGTTTGTTATCAATAATCACAACTGCCGTTTTAGGCTCTACGGCAAAGACCACATACTGAGGTTTTGAGGCTGCAGTGTTTACATTCTGACTAAACGAGATAGAGTTTTTATTGACAACAATTCTCTGCTCTGTAGACATACCGCCATAGGAGATTTTGAGCGTATGCTCGCCGACAGCCACCTCCGAAATAGTAAGGCTACAGTTCTCCGCAGTTCGCCCCTTGAACCTACTGTCAACATATACCTCCGCACCCACAACATTACTATTTACAATAATGCTAAATGTCTGATTTAGACGCGCCTCCATCTCATACTCAACATCTGCTTCAAGGTTCAACATCACCTCGTTAGATTGACCAAAGTCTGGACTCTGAACATAAAAACGGGTATTGGCCTTAGCCGTCATCTCAAGTATCAGAACATTGTCGTAGTACTGTGCCACACTCTGACGAGCAAGGTCGGTATTAGAGCGGAACTTTATTTCAAGAGCATCAACCTCCGCGCGAGACATATTGGCAAAACGAATCTTAAGACGAGCGCAAGCATTGCGCGAGATATCTCTACGGATAGGGTCAATATTCACACCCGTAAGTGCATCTGTCTGCACCTTGCGAAATGTACTCTGGTCAAGGATTATCGAATGCTCCGTTTGTGCTGTAACTGTCAGCGAAGCTAGTATTGCTATGATTAGAGTTAATAGTCGTCTCATAAAACTAAAATTTCTACAAAGATAACCTATTTTTAGCTATTTAAATCAGGTTAAAGAACAAAAAGTAAACATATAGTCAACACACGCGCAGTGTGATATTCAAAAAATTTGTACATTTGCAGCGATTTTTCAGAGATAATTTATACAAATTTAACCACAAACAACAGTAATGAAGCGACTTTTTACCTATGCTTTTGTGCTTATTTGCCTTGCTACAGCAACTGTAAATACCGTAGTTGCTAAGGGTATCAAGGGCTCTGACCTCTCAGTTGCAGCACAGGGATGGTATGGCTATGACATCGAGAAGACCCGTCCAAACATCACTTCGTACGGATATATGAACTACGAGGTTGCGCTGGGTATTCAGACAAATCCTGATAACAAAAACCCATATGCCGAGGCCTTTGGTTTTCCGCTTATTGATATTGGTGCATCAATAGCTCGCGTGGGCAACTTCAAGTTCACTGACCAGACCAAATTCCCAAATCTATACTCACTCTATGGCTCATTTGAGCGAACTATTCTTCGCACTAAGCCATTCTCAGCAGGTTATCTGCTCAACTTCGGTGCAACATACAACCCTGGAAGGTATGATCCTGTTAACAATCCGGGCAACAACTGGCTCAGCTCGCCATTTATGGCATACTTTGGAGCGGGTGTATTTGGTAAATTCCATATCGGCAAGCGATGGGAGGTAGGTGCAAACTTTATGTTCCGCCACTTCTCTAACGGTCGCTTGGCGCTACCAAATGAGGCTCTGAATGGTATGGGCGTGGGTGTATTTGCCCGCTACCGTATGTCAGACTACGACTACAAAAAGTACAAAACAAAGTACAACTTTGAGCGCACCTATGACCGCGGTATGCAGTATATGATTGTCGTGGGTGGTGGAGTACACACCTGTATGGCAGAGTGGAACGCATATGTAGAGAGCGAGCCAGACCCAGTAAAGAAGGCCGAGGCTGCTGCAAAGCTTAAGGCACACGCAAAGTTATCTCTTAGCTTTGATGCACTGTATCGCTACTCTATGCGCTATGCTACAGGTGTTGGAGTAGATCTGTTCTACTCATCTAATATGAAGGAGTTGGAGGCAAGTGACCGAGTGTTCTACGGCAACGAGGCTGTAGACAATAGCCCTGGCTACAACCCATTCTCTGTAGGTCTTGCTGTTGTTCAGGAGGTCTATTGGGGTAATTTTGCAGTTCACGTGGCTATTGGAGCCTACCCTTATCGTCACAAGGGTGTTAGAGGCGAGTTAGCAAAGGCTGCTGGCGATCGTGAGCGCGGTTGGCACTACGAGAAGGCTGGTTTCCGCTACTACTTCCCTAAACTCGGAGATACATTTGTCGGTTTTGCAATCAAGTCGCACAGCATCAAGGCTGAGTACTTAGAGTTCTCTATCGGTATCAGACTGTAAGTCACTTCAATGCGTATCAATAAAAAATCCCACCAAAACTTGGTGGGATTTTTGTTAGCGGTACACCGCCAGATTATCTCTACTTGAAGTAGCGGTTGTAAAGACCCTCAAAGCCCTTACCGTGGCGAGCCTCATCCTTAGCCATCTCGTGAACTGTGTCGTGTACAGCGTCAAGATTCTGCTCCTTTGCAAGGCGTGCAAGACGGAACTTATCCTCGCAAGCACCACTCTCAGCGTTCATACGCTTCTCGAGGTTAGTCTTTGTGTCCCATACGCAGTCGCCCAAGAGCTCAGCGAACTTTGATGCGTGCTCAGCCTCCTCGAAAGCGTAGCGCTTGAAAGCCTCAGCGATCTCTGGATAACCCTCACGGTCTGCCTGACGGCTCATTGCAAGGTACATACCTACCTCTGTGCACTCACCCATAAAGTGATTCTTAAGACCCTCAAGAAGCTCTGGATCTGCACCC
>JAFOYS010000374.1 GCA_017391435.1 Alistipes sp.
ATCTCTGCAGGCTGCTCAACGCCCATAAGTGTAAGCACTGTAGGAGCGACATCTGCAAGTATACCATTCTCAACTGTTGCTACGCGGTCAGAGACAACAACAATTGGCACTGGGTTGAGTGAGTGAGCAGTGTTTGGAGTGCCGTCTGCGTTAATAGCGTTATCTGCATTACCGTGGTCGGCAATCATAACTACCTCATAGCCGTTTGCCTTTGCAGCAGTAACGACCTTCTCCACGCAGCTATCTACTGCCTTTACGGCCTTCTCAATAGCCTCATAGACACCAGTGTGGCCCACCATATCGCCATTTGCGAAGTTAAGGCAGATAAAGTCGTACTTCTGCTCGCCAAGGGCAACAGTAAGCTTATCAGCAACCTCGTATGCGCTCATCTCTGGCTGAAGGTCATATGTAGCGACCTTTGGAGAGGCAACAAGGATACGGCTCTCACCAGCGAACTCAGCCTCACGACCACCGTTAAGGAAGAAGGTCACGTGAGCGTACTTCTCAGTCTCAGCAATGCGGAGCTGCGAAAGGCCGAGGTTAGAGACAACCTCGCCGATAGTGTTATTTACATTCTCCTTATCAAAGAGGATATGCAGGCCTGTAAATGACGCATCGTAAGGGGTCATACAGCAGTAGTAGAGCGGAAGAGTGTGCATACCCTGCTCTGGCATATCCTGCTGAGTGAGTGCTACAGTAATCTCACGAGCGCGGTCGTTACGGTAGTTAAAGAAGATAACCATATCGTTTGGCTTGATAGTACCAACCGCTTTACCAGACTCATCTACGCGAACAATTGGCATAACAAACTCGTCAGTAACACCCTCGTCATAAGACTTCTGCATAGCTGCAACCATATCTGTAGCCTTCTCACCAACACCCTCAACAAGCTGATCGTAAGCAACCTTTACGCGCTCCCAACGCTTATCGCGGTCCATAGCGTAGTAACGGCCGATGATAGATGCAATAGTGCCTGCAGAGCCCTTAAGGTGGTTCTCAAGAGCCTCAATAAAGCCCTTACCGCTCTTAGGGTCAGTATCACGACCATCCATAAAGCAGTGGATATATGTATTCTCAATACCGTAGTGCTTGCTGATATCGCAGAGCTTAAAGAGGTGATCGAGAGATGAGTGAACACCACCGTCAGAAGTTAGACCCATAAAGTGAACATTCACGCCATTAGCCTTTGCGTACTCAAAAGCAGCAACAACCTCTGGATTCTCAAGAATAGAGTTGTCACGACACGCGCGGTTGATCTTTACAAGATCCTGGTATACTACACGACCCGCACCGATATTAAGGTGACCAACCTCAGAGTTACCCATCTGACCCTCTGGAAGACCTACATTCTCGCCATCTGTACGAAGCTCAGCGTGTGGATACTGAGCTGTAAGACCGTTGATAAACTGCGGATTAGTCGAAAAGATTGCATCCGCCTTTGTGTGATTTCCGATTCCCCAACCATCGAGAATCATCAATAATACTTTGTTTGCCATATGTTTTAATGTTTTATTTAATATCACATCTCAAAATTGCTTTTAAGTGAGGGATTTCAAGGCTTGCGATGCCCGAAAAACCGCAGCATACTGTTGTATGTGAGGATTTTAAGGGCGAGCGTAACGCTGAAATCACCGCTTAAAACAATTTTCTACAGTTTTGCATTAATCAGCTCTACAGCCTTGTCAATAGCAGCCTGCAGACCATCAGGGTTCTTACCACCAGCAGTAGCGAAGAACTTCTGACCACCACCGCCACCGTTCATAAGCTTAGCAGCCTCACGAACAACGGCACCAGCGTCTACTCCCTTCTCTACGATAGAGTCGCCGAGCATAACCATCAGCGTAGCCTTACCGCCCTCAGCAGAGCCAAGAACAAGTACTAGATTGCTAATGCGTGAACGCAAATTATAAGCCAGATCCTTCAAGAACTCTGTTGGACGAGCCATCTGCTGTGCAATAACAGTAACACCGTTGCTCTCAACAGCGTTTGCAGCCATACTCTCGGCTGTCTGAGCAACCTGCTCCTTACGAACAGCCTCAAGCTCCTTTGTAAGGCTCTCGTTACTCTCAACAAGACGACGGACAGCATCAACGAGCTTTGGATTGCCAACCGCCTCAGATGCAGCGTGGATAGTATCCTCAGCAGCATAGAGAATCTTCTCTGCAGCCTCGCCAGTAACAGCCTCAATACGACGAACACCCGCTGAAATTGCGCCCTCGCTAACAATCTTCACAAGGCCGATATTTCCAGTAGCAGATGTGTGAGTACCACCACAAAGCTCTACAGACTCGCCAAAACGAACCATACGCACCTTATCGCCATACTTCTCACCGAAGAGCATCATAGCACCAGCAGCCTTTGCCTGCTCCTGTGTAGCCTCACGATTCTCCTCAAGTGGGTCGTTTGTTCGTACAGCGCGGTTTACAAGGCGCTCAACCTCGCGAATCTGCTCTGGTGTAACCTTCTGGAAGTGTGAGAAGTCAAAGCGGAGTGACTCAGGGCTTACCATAGATCCCTTCTGCTCTACGTGGTCTCCAAGTACCTTGCGAAGTGCAGCGTGAAGAAGGTGTGTTGCAGTGTGGTTATTTGCAGCCTTCTGGCGCTTGTCTGCATCTACAACAGCGTGGAATGTAGCTGTCATATTCTCTGGAAGTGCTGTTGTAATGTGGATAGTAAGGCCATTCTCCTTCTCAGTAGCTACAATAGCAATCTTCTCGTTTGCGCTCTCAATATAACCTGTATCACCTACCTGACCACCAGAGTTACCATAGAAAGGTGTGCGGTCAAAGACCATCTGGTATGTTGTCTTACCCTTGCTCTGAACACGGCGAACACGAGCAATCTTAACATCACACTCAAGAGTGTCGTAACCTACAAACTCGGTCTGCTTAACCTCTACAAACTCCTGCCAGTCATCAATATCCTGCGCAGCAGCGTTACGAGAACGCTCCTTCTGAGCCTTAAGCTGCTCCTCAAACTCTACAAGATCAACCTCTACGCCCTTCTCCTTTGCAATAAGCTCTGTAAGGTCAATTGGGAAGCCGTAGGTATCGTAAAGTACAAAGGCATCTTTGCCAGAGATCTTACCGCCATCAAGTTTTGAGATAACACCCTCAAGAAGGTTGATTCCTGTTGCAAGAGTACGAAGGAATGATGCCTCCTCCTCCTCAATAACGCGCTCTACAAGAGCCTGCTGAGCCTTAAGCTCTGGGTACTGACCGCCCATCTGCTCAACAAGAGTAGCTACAAGACGGCAGATAAATGGAGTATTGAAGCCCAAGTATGTGTAGCCATAACGAACAGCACGGCGAAGGATACGACGGATAACATAACCAGCCTTAACATTTGAAGGCAGCTGACCGTCAGCAATAGAGAATGCAATGGCGCGAAGGTGGTCCGCAATTACACGCATAGCCACATCAACCTTCTCATCCTGGCCATACTGCTTGCCAGACATCTGCGAGATAACAGAGATTGTTGGCTGGAAGACATCAGTATCGTAGTTTGACTTCTTGCCCTGCATAATCATACACAGACGCTCAAAGCCCATACCTGTATCTACATGCTTTGCAGGAAGGCTCTCAAGTGATCCGTTAGCCTTACGGTTGAACTGCATAAATACAAGGTTCCAGATCTCAATAACCTGTGGATGACCCATATTTACCATCTCACGACCAGACTTAACGGCAATCTCCGCCTCATCGCGAAGGTCGAAGTGAATCTCGCTACAAGGGCCACAAGGACC
>JAFOYS010000375.1 GCA_017391435.1 Alistipes sp.
CCTTCCTTGATAAGGAGGGCTTCCTTGAGATTGAGACCCCTTACCTGGTAGGCTCTACACCTGAGGGTGCTCGTGACTTCGTAGTGCCAAGCCGTATGAACCCAAATCAGTTCTACGCTCTGCCACAGTCACCACAGACTCTTAAGCAGCTGCTGATGGTTGCCGGCTATGACCGTTACTTCCAGATTGTACGCTGCTTCCGTGACGAGGACCTTCGTGCAGACCGTCAGCCAGAGTTTACTCAGATTGACTGCGAGATGGCATTTGTAGAGCAGGAGGATGTACTCTCAATCTTTGAGCGTTGGGCAAAGCATATGTTTAAGAGTGTGCTGAACATTGAGTTCAACGAGCCACTGCGTCGTATGCCTTGGATTGAGGCTATGGAGAAGTATGGTTCTGACAAGCCAGACCTTCGCTTTGGTATGGAGTTTAACGACATTACAGACCTTGCACACGGACACAACTTCTCGGTATTTGACGACCAGGAGTATGTTGTCGGCTTTGCTGCAACAGGTTGCGCTACATACACCCGCAAGCAGATTGACGCCCTGACAGAGTTTGTTAAGCGTCCACAGGTTGGTGCTAAGGGTCTTGTATGGATTCGTCTTGAGAATGGTGGAGCCATTAAGTCTTCTGTAGATAAGTTCTTTGACGAAGCATCTCTGCGTGCTATTGCAGAGCGTCTTGGTGCTAAGGAGGGTGATTTGTGCCTTATTATGTGTGGCAAGAAGTTCAAGGTGCTCACACAGCTCTGCACACTGCGTCTTGAGGTTGGTCAGCAGCTCGGCCTGCGTGATCCATTTAAGTTCGCTCCACTCTGGGTTGTTGACTTCCCTATGTTTGAGTGGGACGAGGAGACAGAGCGCTTCTACGCTATGCACCACCCATTCACATCTCCAAAGCCAGAGGATGTAGAGTATCTTGAGTCTGATCCAGGTCGCGTAAGAGCAAACGCATATGACTTTGTCTGCAACGGCACTGAGCTTGGTGGTGGTAGTATCCGTATCCACGACGCACATCTTCAGCAGACCATCTTCAAGTGCTTGGGCTTCACACCAGAGCAGGCTGAGGCTCAGTTTGGCTTCCTTATCAACGCATTTAAGTATGGTGCACCACCACACGGAGGTCTAGCATTCGGTTTTGACCGTCTCTGCTCACTCTTCGGAGGCTCAGAGTCTATCCGTGACTACATTGCATTCCCTAAGAACAACGCTGGCCGCGATGTAATGCTCGATGGTCCATCTCCTGTAGCACAGGAGCAGCTTGACGAGCTCTTCCTCGCCCTTGTAAAGCCTGAGTAGAGTATCGGGATGAGCAATATAAAGCAGAAAAGAGTTGGCTTTGGCCAACTCTTTTCTATTTTCTGAGCAACTGCACCGTGCAGTAGAGCTCTCTACCCCAAAGCCATAACAAGAGTGGAAATACCACAACAATCAAGTGGTTATACCCCCACGCAGCTGCAAAGTCAAGGTAGAGCACAGAGAACAGTGCCCTTGTAATACCACACCCCCAACACTCTACGCCAAAGATATTCTTTACAACACAGAGGCTATTACCATTATAGATTCCCTCTGTCGGAACAAGATATAGTAGAGCGGGCAGTAGTAGCAAAAGTATCAGCTTACATATTACTCTTAATCGGGTTGCCCTCAGCATCGGTAAAGTTGCCTGTAAGAATCATAATAAAATCTATTATTGCCCAGACTCCGCAACCACCACCAGTGAGTAGCTGCACAATACCTGTACCCGTCTTGCCTACATAGAAGCGATGAATACCCAAAGCTCCAAGAAAGAAGCATAGGAGCACCGTTACAAGCCATCTGTTATCTACATTAAGACTCTGTGGCTGATTACGCAGAGCGACACCACACTTTACACATACAACAGCATTCTCATCAACCTGAGCGCCACAATTAGGACAAAACTTCATAAACTTAAATTTTAAGGTTTAACTCTCTACAAATATAGTACTTTTTTGTATAAATATCTACACTATTATAGATTTAATTGAGCAAAAAATATATCAACATTTGGCCAAAATTTTTAGTTCTCACTCTTTTTACTATCTTTGCAAAATAAACCACAGAGAGATATGAAGAACTTTACACTGATGTCTATATTTGCTGGACTACTTATCGGAGTTGGCGGACTTGTCTACCTCAGAGTTGGCGGTGTTGCGGGAGCAGTGCTCTTTGCCTTTGGTCTGCTATCTGTTGTAATGTGTGGGGCACAGCTCTTTACGGGCAAGTCGGGATTTTTGCCGTACAGAGATTTTCCGAAACTGATAGCAATGATAGCCCTCAACGCCGTAGGTTGCGCTGTGGCGGCATTTATAGCGTCGTACTGCTCTTCAGAGGCTCTTGTTGCAAATCTTCAGGCTATTATTGACGCGCGCCTTACCGCCTCGTGGCACAAGATTCTTGTAACATCTATCGGCACAGGTATGATTATGACTCTGGCCGTATACGGTGCGCGACAGAAGCACTACCTACCGCTGCTGTTTGGTGTTCCGGTATTTATACTCTGCGGTCTTCCACACTGTGTGGCAGATGCATTCTACTATGTGGCAGCACTATTTTATGACTGTTTTGAGTTGAAGCTTCTTGCCCCGTGGTTGTGGGCAATAGCTGGTAACTATATCGGTTGCAACCTTCCACGACTCTTTATGGGTGAGGCATTTGACAAGGCGTAGTTGTTTACCACGCCGTTCTCTTATCGCGATCCCAGTTCCCAATCTCCATATCGCGGATATCGCTACCGTCTATAGTAAAGCGGATGGCTGTGCGGACATTATGAAAACCGTAGCAGCCCGCAGCACCTGGGTTTATATGGAGCAGGTCGTAGACATTATCATAGATAACCTTTAGAATATGCGAGTGGCCAGAGATAAATATCTTTGGCCGCGCAGTCTGTATCTTCTGCAGAGCCTTAGGGTGATAGTGGCGCGGATAACCACCTATATGGGTCATAAGGACAGTAACCTCCTCGCACTTAAAATATGCAAACTCCTGGTAGTGATAGCGCACAGAGGTGTTGTCTATATTACCATAGACAGCCTTCAGCGGCTTAAAGGCGGCAATAGCCTCAGCGGTCTCGACATTTCCAATGTCGCCCGCGTGCCAAATCTCATCTACATCCTTGAGGAAATACTTCAGACAGTCGTCAAAAGTTCCGTGCGTGTCAGAGATAATACCGATACGCTTCATAGTACTACTTACTGTAGTTAGAGCCTAAATACTCCTTAACGCTAAAACGGGTCTTTGTCTTAGGGTGCTTTGCGTCAACAACGCTCTGTACAATCTGCAACTTCTCACCCTTAACAACAACTCGGTTTATAAAGGCCTTAATCTCCTCAACATTGACATACATCGGATCACCAGCCATTGCGTGGTTGCGATACTGAGCAGAGTAGAACCAATATGGTGTATCCATCTTCTCAAACTGTCCAACAAGGAACTCCGAGCCATAGAAACCTACACCAAAGGCCGATGCCTTCTTGTATGGTACATTGCTATCGGCATTACCGTGGAAGAGCATTACAGGGCAAGGGCTCTTCTGCCACTTAGGCTTGCCAGAGACAGAGAAGATTGCGCCCGCAAAGCTTACAACGCCTGCATAGTTAAACTCTCCGAGCTCCTGCGCTGCCTTGTCGCCATTGCAGATCATATTCTCTGCCTGAAGCGCTGTAATAGCACCTGCACTTGAGCCACAAGCGACAATCTGCTGAGTGTTGATACTCCACTGCTCGGCATTCTTAAGAACAAAGGCTGTAGCCGAGAGCATATCCTGAGCAGCGTACTCTACTGCATTCTTCATAGTAACAACTGCGCCTTTAAGACCCTCAGTATTGATTCCCTTAGCAAGGTGTTTACGATAGTCGATAGATACCACATCGTAACCCGCCTCGGTAAGAGCCTTGAAGTAAGGCAGATAACCCTCATCAGCACGAGTACCACGAGCAAAGGCTCCACCAAAAGCAAAGATAACACAAGGACGAAGAGACTCTGTATCTACCGCAGTATAGTGGTCAAGATATAGTTTCTCGCCATCTCTTTCAGCAAAAAGATAGGTATTTTGAGCAGTCACAGTAGCACAATAAACAAGTGCAACAAAAAGTGTAAAAATCTTTCTCATACTATTTATATTTTTCTCCCCACAGCTCTGTCATACGGGCAGCAATCTTCTGCTCAGTGGCATTTGTTGTGTTGGGATTGTAAAACTTCTTTCCCGCAAGTGAATCGGGCATAAACTCCTGAAAGACAAAGTTATTCTCAAAATCGTGAGCATACTTATAGTCACGACCATAGCCCTCACTCTTCATAAGTCCCGTAACGGCATTTCTCAAATGGAGCGGCACCGGGCGCAGGGTGTTATCCCTACGCACAAAGGCTATTGCCTCATTAATTGCTGCATAGGCAGAGTTGCTCTTCGGACTTGTGGCAAGGTAGATTGTCGTCTCGGCAAGTGTTATACGAGCCTCGGGCATACCAATCTTATGGACAGTATCAAAGCAGGCATTTGCAAGCAGCAGCGCATTTGGATTGGCAAGACCTATATCCTCCGAAGCCAGAATAACAAGACGACGAGCAATAAATCGAGGCTCCTCGCCACCCTCTAACATACGGGCAAGATAGTATATAGCCGCATTAGGGTCAGAGCCACGCACGGACTTGATAAATGCCGAGATAACATCATAGTGCTGCTCTCCATTCTTGTCATAGAGGGCTATATTCTGCTGCAGAGAATCGGTAACTATCTGATTATTAATAACCACATCCCCCTCTACTGCACTTGTTATGATATCAAGAATATTAAGCAACTTGCGTGCATCGCCACCCGCAAAACCAAACAGTGCCTCGGTCTGCTCTACTGTAATATTACGCTTTTTCAGCTCTACATCTGTCGTAAGGGCGCGATTAAGCAGCTCTGCAAGGCAGTCGGTATCCATCGGCTTGAGAGTATAGACCTGACAGCGGCTCAGTAGTGGCGTGATAACCTCAAAAGAGGGATTTTCAGTAGTAGCACCTATAAGCACCACCTCTCCCTTCTCCACAGCGCCGAGCAGCGAGTCCTGCTGTGACTTGTTGAATCGGTGAATCTCATCTATAAAGAGTAGTGGCGTTGCAGAGTTAAAAAACTGCTGACGCTTTGCCGTCTCAATAACTTCGCGCACCTCCTTTACGCCGCTCGTAACGGCCGAGAGTGTGTAGAATGGACGACCAAGTTCCGCAGCAACAATCTTTGCCAGCGTAGTTTTACCCACACCTGGAGGACCCCAAAGTATAAACGAGGGGATATTCTTAGTCTCTATAAAACGACGAAACACGCCACCGCTACCGACCAGATGACTCTGACCGATATAATCCTCAAGACGCTGAGGACGAAGTCTCTCTGCAAGTGGTGCTGCCATATCAAGCGCAAAGATACAAAATAAATTGGAAAATTAAATTTTTCAACTTATCTTTACCTGTGAAAGGCAAAACCGCTGTTCAGTTGTATATATTATATAACATTGTATAACACAAATTAAATATGAAAAGACTTCTCACACTTCTCACGCTCTGCGTTGCTATGTTTAGCACAAGCTACGCACAGAAGAACTACACGCTCACCTCTCCAAATGGAGACCTAACTGCCACAATCTGCATTGACAGTAAAACAACCTACTCTGTAGCATTAGATGGCAAGGTTATTTTACAGCCATCAACAATTGCCCTTACCCTTGCAGATGGCACTATTATCGGCAACAGTAAACTTAAGCGTGTGGTGCGTGGCAGCCATAGCGAGACTATCACTCCACAGCTCTACTTCAAGAGCACTATTGAGGATAACTACAACAGCCTTACTGTTGAGTATCGTGACCGTAGCGCAATTGAGTTTCGCGCGTATAACGACGGTGTTGCCTACCGCATCAAGACAGGCAAGGCTGATAACTACATTGTAAAGAGCGAGACTGCAGAGTTTAACTTCGGCGCTGACCACAAGTGTTGGATTGCCTATGCTAACCTTACAGGTACAAAAAAGGATAAGTACTTTACATCATTTGAGAATACCTACAACAACATACCACTTAGTGAGGTTAGTAGCGATAAACTTGCCTTTTCGCCAGTTGTAGTAGATGTTGACGGCACTTTAGTCTGCATTGCCGAGAGTGACACGGAGAACTACCCAGGAATGTTTCTCCACAACACAGACAAGAGCAGCTCTCTAAAGGGTTGTTTTGCCACTGTACCAGATAAGGTAGAGGTTGGCGGACACAACAAGTTGCAGGGTATTGTTGTCTCTCGCCACGACTACATTGCCTCTTGCAGCGGTTCGGGCACCTTCCCGTGGAGAGTTATTATTGTTGCTAAGAGCGACAGAGAACTTGCTCAGTCAGATATGGTCTACCGTCTTGCATCCCCATCTCGCGTAGAGAATAGCGACTGGATAGTACCTGGAAAGGTTGCCTGGGAGTGGTGGAACTACTGGGGAATTACCGGCGTAGACTTTGAGGCTGGAGTAAATACTGCCACCTACAAGGCCTACATAGATTTTGCAGCCGAATATGGCGTAGAGTATGTAATTCTTGACGAGGGTTGGGCTGTAAAGTATAAGAACAACCTTATGGAGGTTGTACCAGAGATAGATCTAAAGCATATTATTGACTACGCCAAATCAAAGGGCGTGGGAATTATCCTCTGGGCTGGTTATAACGCCTTTAATGCAGATATTGAGGGCGTATGCCAACACTATGCTGCTATGGGCGTTAAGGGCTTTAAGATTGACTTTATGGATCGTGATGACCAGCAGATGAGTGCATTCTACTACCGCACAGCAGAGATTTGTGCTAAACACAAGCTGATGGTGGACTTCCACGGATGTGCAAAGCCTGCGGGACTTAACAGAACATACCCAAATGTCGTAAACTTTGAGGCAGTCTTTGGTCTTGAGCAGATGAAGTGGAGCAAGGAGAGCGTTGACCATATGGCATACGATGTCACAATGCCATTTATCCGTATGGTTGCGGGCCCTATAGACTACACTCAGGGCGCTATGCGTAACGCCACAAAGCGAAACTACCGTCCTATAAATCGCGAGCCAATGAGTCAGGGTACACGATGCCACCAGTTGGCCGCATATGCAGTGTTCTACTCGCCACTATCGATGCTCTGTGACTCACCGACAGCATATCGTAAGGAGGCTGAGTGTGCAGAGTTTATCGCCTCAGTACCAACTGTTTGGGACGAGACTGTGGTCATTGACGGTAAAATTGGCGAGTATGTCGTTACAGCCCGCAGAAAGGATAATACTTGGTACATAGGCGGAATGACAAACTGGAATGCTCGCACACTTGAGGTAGACCTGTCGCAAATAGTTGGTCAGGGCAACTATACCGTAGATATATTCCGCGACGGAGCAAATGCCCACCGCATAGCTTCTGACTACAAGCGCGAGACAATAGCTCTGCCTGCCTCTCGCAAACTTACCGTTCACCTCGCCCCAGGTGGTGGATTTATGATGCGCGTGGTTAAGTAGCTGTCGCGTACTGCCCGCTTTTTGAAAAAAGCATAGGAGTTGTTTTAACCCTCCTTACTTCGTTCTTTGTGGCTGTTTTTAGTTTTTGTCGCACAACCTCTTTGTCAAATAGTCCGCGCTATGTGACTGCAGAGTTTGCGCGCCAAATTC
>JAFOYS010000376.1 GCA_017391435.1 Alistipes sp.
GAACAAGTAGCAGTAACGACGGAGAGGTAAATATGCGCGCTGTACAGCAACAGAAAAAATGGCGTGAGTACTATATAGCTTTTGCAGCTTGTGCAGATCTGGGAAGTGGTTGGTATATTCCTGCAATCAACGAACTTAGTGCGATATTCGCAGTGCGGGATAAGATTAATTATACTTTGGTTAGTAAGGGTGTAGAACAGTTGTATATTGCCAATGTCTCGTCAGACAGAGCTATATCTTCTACGGAATCCAATATTGAGCAAAATGTAATGTATCTAAACTTATACTTGTCTGATCGGCCAAGTACCTCTTCAATGCCTAAGAGACTCAGTGGAAGTGTATACCCTGTAGCGAAATTTTAGCGGTGTCGGCACACGGATTCTATAAGCAGGCCCCAAAGCTCGATATTGAGCGTCTGCAGCAGATTCACACCGCAACCGATGTGGCACTTGTGCTACACGGAAGCTCTGGTATTCCTCACGATATGGTGCAGCAGGCTATTCTGAACGGTATTGTGAAGGTAAACCTTGCTACAGAGATTAAGGATACCTTTATGCGAAACCTGAAGGGTATACTTACTACGACCGACGAGATCGATCTTCGCAAGGTCTTTCCAAAGGCTACAGATGCTGTCGTAGAACTCCTGAAGGAGAAATATCGTGTCGTAAAACCCTGATTTTTAGAGTGAGACTTGGAAAAATGGATTGCTTATGTTATTTTTGCATAAACAATCCATTTTTTTATGAGAAGAGTGCTGATTTTACTGCTCTGTGCGGCAATATGTTTTACTGCTACTGCACAGATGGAGACATCTATAGTTGTTGACGGTGGCTCACTGCGTGCGGTGCAGACCGACGCGCTTACGGGCGTTAATATAGACCCAATAGGTCTTGACCATTCTCGTCAGGCGTGTGCGAGGGTTAAAATCAAGTTTGACCGAATGACAAAGGCTCAGATAGATGCCCTTGTGGTCAAGATGCGCTCAAATACGGACCTTACAAAGCAGAAGGTGGCCGACTACTACGAAAATGTCCTTATCCTTGAGATGACCGCCAAGCCAAATACCCGCTTCTACTTCTACAGTCCAGAGTTTGGCGAGAGTAACGAGGTGACGCTAAATCTTGAAGGCAATCGCGAGTATGAGATGCTTGCGAGCCTCAATCAGACCTTTAGTATTGTTATTAATAGTAATGTAGTAGGTGCTAATGTCTATATTGATGGGGCGTTTAAGGGTAAGACAGATGACAACTTTAGCTGTACAGTGTCAGATGTGATGATTGGTGGGCATACGCTGAAACTTACCTATGGCAGCGTTAGCCACAAGCAGGGCATAGAGGTTAATAAGAGTTCAATCTCTTTCCGCCAGAATGTAGATACCGCAGCCTCACAGCCACAGTTTGTGGTCTTTGCCGTTGAGCCACAGAGCGCGGTAGTGACTATTGAGGGTAAGCACTACTCGCTCACAGATGGTGCAATGCGCCTTGTGCTTGAGAGCGGAACATATAACTATACCGTCTCGGCTGCGGGATACCATAGTCAGAGTGGTACTTTTACCGTCGCGGGCAGTAAGGTTACAAAGCAGATTGCCCTTACTGCCGATGTGGCAACTGTAACCCTGACAGTGGCAGACAATGCCGAGATTTGGGTCAATGGTGAGAAGGTGGGAAATAGTCACTGGAGCGGAAAGCTTAACTCTGGCACATATATCTTTGAGGCTAAAAAGGCGGGACACAGCACAACCACCACCTCAAAGCATATCACATCGGATAATCCACAGCAGAGCTATACCCTTGACTCCCCAAAACCTCTGTTTGGCTCGCTGATTGTTGATGGCTCGCCACTTATGGCGGATGTGGCTATTGACGGAGTGGGTGTCGGTCAGATGCCTCTGTCGTTAGATAATCTGCTTGTCGGGCAGCATAAAATCACTGTCTCAAAGTCTGGCTATCAGCCTTATACCACGACTGTTACCATTGCCGAGGGTGAAACTGCTACTCTAAATGCCGCGCTTAC
>JAFOYS010000377.1 GCA_017391435.1 Alistipes sp.
CGTAAGGGTGTAGCAGAGGAGAAGGGCCTTTTTACAAAGAGTGTTGATACTGTATACTACGACATTGTGCTTACTGTTCGCGGTACTGTTCGCGCAGGATATGACCTGTCAAAGATGAGCGAGGGTGATATTACTATCAGTGGTGACACTATTAATATCAAGCTCCCACAGCCAGAGGTGCTGGATGTTATCAGCAACCCATCAGACTACAAGATCTTTGAGGAGCAGGGCGAGTGGAGCCACGAGGAGATTGTTGCTCTGCAGTCAGAGGGTAAGATTAAGACCCTTAACAACGCTCTGCAGCACAATATCCTTGGTAAGGCTAACGAGCAGGGCAAGGAGCGTGTTGCTAACCTCTTTACCGCTATGGGCTTTAAGCAGGTAAATGTCACAACAACAGCAGTGCCTACAACTGTAGAGTAGGTAGAGGCTAATGAAGGTGGTTATTACGGGCTTTGAACCGTTTTTACACTATACTGAAAACTCGTCGTGGGAGGTTGCTTCGCAAGTAGCCTCCTGCGGTGATGTTTGTGGTGTAGAGATTGTGAAGGAGATTCTTCCCGTAAGCTTTATGCGTGTAGGGGCGGTGTTGCGTAGTGTCGTGGAGCGTCATAATCCGGAGCTGATTATTCTGCTGGGGCAGGCTGCAGGCATAGATTATATAAAGTTAGAGCGCATAGCTATCAATATGATGGATGCGCGAGGGGCAGATAACGACGGCTATGCTCCAGATGAGCAGATTATAGATAGCTCTGCTCCGACAGCCTATATCACACCGCTAAAGATAAAAACGCTATGCCAGGCAATTGCTCGCCGCGGCATTGAGGCAAAGGTCTCAAACTCTGCGGGACTCTATGTCTGCAACAGAGCCTACTTTGAGGCTCTTAGACTCTGCAACGAGCGGGGTGGTACAAAGGCAATATTTGTCCATCTACCATACTACGAGGGGCAGCACTCTGTCAGTGCAGATCAGCCGACAATGAGCCTTGAGAAGATGAAACTTGCGATTCAAACTATAATTGAAGAGATAAATGACAAAGACAGAACAATTTAAGAAACAACTTGCGCGAATCTTTGACAGTGATTTGCGTACAAAGCAGTGGGAGAACTATCCTGACTATGTGATTATCGGACTGATTATTATCAGCACACTATCGGTGTTCCTCTCTACATTTGATCTGCCAGAGGGGTGGCAGAAGGTGCTCAATGTTGTTGATATTGTGACAGTGATAGTGTTCACTATTGAGGTGTCACTGCGTATTTGGGCAGCAGATGAGATTGATGCTAAGTATAGCGGATTTTGGGGTAGAGTGAAGTACTGCTTTACATTCTACGGACTTATTGATGTACTCTCTACCTACTCATTCTACGCATCATTTTTCATTCCACTGCCATATGCGATGCTTAAGGTGCTTCGTGTGGCGCGACTGCTGCGTGTGTTCCGCTATATGCGCTCGTTTAGACTTCTGCAGCAGGCTATAAGCTCGAAGTCAAAGGAGATGTTTATCTCGCTGCAGTTCCTTGTAATTATTACGCTGATACTCTCGTTTGTGCTCTTTTTCTATGAGCATACAGCGCAGCCAGATGTTTATGACAACGGTTTTCGCTCTGTAGTCTGGGCATTTGCACAGTATATCGGTGACCCAGGTGGCTTTGCAGATACTCCGCCAGTAACGCTTATAGGCCGAATCATAGCCTGTGTAATCGGTATCCTCGGTATCGCTCTTTTTGCTGTTCCTGCCGGACTTATCGGTGCGGGATTCTCTGAGGCTATGGCGGAGGAGCTACATAGAGATGTTGTAGAGAAGAATGTCGCAAAACTACGACTCGCCTTTGAGCGTAAGGTTGACCGAATCACAAAATTTCAGGTTGTTCCGCCATATATCTCACTCTGCGACATCCAGGCACGATTGGGAATGAAGGTAGATGATATCTTTGATGCCGTTGAGGATTGTAAAGAGTTTAGACTTATAAACCTTGCTATTACGCAGCCTGTTGATGAGCGCCCGCAGGATAGATTGGCCGTTGAGTCGTGCTATATCAACCGACCTTATGGTTGCTGTATAGACCGAGGCTCAAAGATTACAATTGTCGCACCAACAAGCTTTGTTGACCCTTGCACCGGCAGCTTTGCATACTATCTTGCCCTTATTGGTGGGTTTAACTATATCAGCCGTGAGATTGGCCAGACACGCCCATACCGTTCATACTTTATATTTAAAGATAGAGATAACCAAGAACAGAATCTGCCACTATTTATGGAAGACCTTGAACGACTAACATCTCGCGAGGGTAGTTGGACAGTAACCTCACTTGCGGCAAGTGGCTCTTTGTCTCCATCATATCCAACAATCTTCCACTTTAGCGCAGGTGGCGCTGCTGGCGATGAGAGCTTTGAGGGAGAAGATCTTGTTGTTAAGGATATGGCTGCATATCGCGCCTTCTATGAGGATGCAGCTGCAACACTTAAGTCGCAGTTTGCTCTAGATTCAGACCACCAGCGCTACCACGGCGATAGTTCAAAGAATCTCTTTGTGCGTAGGTATACTCCTGGCTGCGGTGCAGAGAATAATATCGTTATGAGAGTTGCTTGGAGTGCCAGCCTCTGGGATTCACGCCGTATTGCTATCGCAAAGAGTATTGCAGATGCACTCAACCGCCACTTTGAGAGCGATGTTGAGAAAGAGTATGACCCAGATCTGAACACATATAAGATTGGCCTCTAATCTGTCGTACAGTTCAAGACCCATTCCCCTCTGCCGAGGGGAATTTTTTTTGTGCTGATAAAACGGCACCCCACCTCTCTCAGATGGAGGTAGCGGGTATGAATATGACAACGAAAATGAGGGATTGAATTTCTTTGCACGACCGAACCAAAAGTCCCCCTCACAGGAGGGGGATTTAGGGGGTGGGTAACATATACTGCGGCTACCAGAATTGCAGTGCTTCGCACCGCCATCCTGGTGCGCCGCTGACATTTGCAGATAAGTTTAGTGACCAAGTGCTTTGCACTTAATCTTTTTGTGCTATACTTTCATTAGAACAAGTTCTATGTGCGTATAGCACAAAAAAACCTCTGCTTTTCAGCAGAGGTCACTAAACTTAGTCTGAGTTGGGCTACCAGGATTCGAACCTAGAATGACAGGACCAGAATCTGTAGTGTTACCATTACACCATAGCCCAATTGCGAGTGCAAAAGTACAACATTTTTTTTCTTTTGCAAAGCTTTTTCAAAAAAAAGTGCTATTTTTGTTAAAAATTTTTGTCAGACAATAATTTTAAAGCGATAAATTATGAATATTAAACTTCGTTTGACGGCTATGAACTTCCTGCAGTTCGCCGTTTGGGGATCGTACCTTACTTCTATGGGTACCTATCTTTTTGGTATAGGACTTGCCGAGAATATCGGTATCTTCTACGCTATGCAGGGCATTGTGTCTCTATTTATGCCGGCTCTGATAGGTATTGTTGCTGATCGTTGGGTTCAGGCACAGAGGCTGCTTGGTATCTGTCATCTGTTGGCTGCTCTGTTTATGGCTGCTACGGGATACTACGCTCTTACAACTGCTCAGGTAGAGTTCAGTACACTCTTTACACTCTACTCGCTTAGTGTAGCGTTCTATATGCCTACGCTGGGTCTTAGTAATTCGGTGGCATATACAGGTCTTGGCAGTGCAGGGTTGGATACTGTAAAGCACTTCCCGCCAATTCGTATCTGGGGTACTATAGGTTTTATCTGCGCTATGTGGTGCTGCGACCTCTCTGGCTTCCAGAGTACCGCTTGGCAGTTTGTTCAGAGTGCTATTGTTGGCCTCGTGCTGGGTCTGTATGCCTTTACTATGCCACAGTGCCCTACAAACAAGTCGCAGAGCAAGAAGTCGCTTGTTGAGGCTCTGGGTCTTAATGCCTTTGCACTCTTTAAGCAGAAGAAGATGGCGCTCTTCTTTATCTTCTCAATTCTTCTCGGTGTGTCGCTGCAGATTACAAATGGCTTTGCAAATCCATTTATCTCTGACTTTGGACAGGTAGCAGAGTATGCAAATACCTTCGGTGTGCAGCACGCAAATATCCTTATCTCGCTCTCTCAGGTCTCTGAGACACTCTGCATTCTGCTCATTCCTTTCTGCCTCAAGCGCTTTGGTATAAAGAAGGTTATGCTGATGGCTATGTTTGCGTGGGTGCTCCGCTTTGGACTCTTCGGCCTTGGTAATCCAGGTGCGGGTGTGTGGATGTTCCTGCTCTCTATGATTGTTTATGGTGTGGCGTTTGACTTCTTTAATGTCTCAGGCTCGCTATTTGTTGATAAGGAGACAGACGAGTCACTCCGCTCATCGGCTCAGGGACTCTTTATTATGATGACAAACGGTATTGGCGCAACTATAGGTACGCTGGGTGCACAGCAGGTTATAAACCACTTTGTTGGCGAGAGTGCGGGTGTTGCTCGTATGGAGGGCTGGTCACACTCTTGGCTTATCTTTGCTGCCTATGCTCTTGTTGTGGCACTGCTCTTTGCTGTTGTCTTTAAGTACAAGCACGAACCAGAGAAGGTGTAGTGTGCTACACTATAATATAATAAGAGCCGCATCATTTGACGCGGCTCTTATCTGTTTTGTGCCAAACTACAGACCGAACTCAGCCTTGATAGTATCTACAGCGTCAAGCTTCTCCCAACCGAAGAACTCAACCTCACGAGTAACCTCTACGCCGTTCTCAATAAAGACAACAGGCTTTGTGTAAGGGCGGTTACCGAAGTGACCATATGAGGCTGTAGCCTCAAAGATTGGGTTCTTAAGACCATAGCGACGAACGATGCTTGCTGGGCGAAGGTCAAAGAGCTTTGCAATGCGCGAAGCAATCTCTCCCTCGGTGATGTTGAGATGGTTAGTGCCATATGTGTCAACATATACAGAGAGTGGCTCGGCAATACCAATTGCGTAGCTGAGCTGAACGAGTACCTCATCTGCAACACCCGCAGCAACCATATTCTTTGCAATATGGCGAGCAGCATAGGCAGCACTGCGGTCAACCTTTGACGAGTCCTTACCAGAGAATGCTCCACCACCGTGAGCACCACGACCTCCGTATGTGTCAACAATAATCTTACGACCTGTAAGACCTGTATCTCCGTGAGGGCCACCGATAACAAACTTGCCGGTAGGGTTTACGTGGAGGATATAGTCCTCGCCGATAAGTGTAGCCAACTCATCGTGTGCGCGCTCAAGGCGAGCCTTAACTCTTGGAATAAGAATTGTACGCACATCCTCCTTAATCTGAGGCGCATCAACATCCTCGTCGTGCTGTGTAGAGACAACAATAGTATGCACACGCTGTGGGTGGCGGTTGTCATCATACTCAATAGTTACCTGACTCTTTGCGTCTGGACGAAGGTATGTCATAACCTTACCCTCGCGGCGGATATCCGCAAGCTCCTTAAGAATTACGTGCGACAGAATAAGTGTTGCCGGCATAAGCTCACGGCTCTCGCGAGTAGCATAGCCGAACATAATGCCCTGATCACCAGCGCCCTGCTCCTCCTCTGTTGAGCGAACAACGCCCTGGTTGATATCTGAGCTCTGCTCGTGAATTGCAGATAGAATACCGCAAGAGGCAGCGTCAAACTGGTACTCGCTACGGTTGTAACCAATGCGGTTGATAACTCGGCGAGCGGTCTGCTGAATGTCAACATAAGCCTCTGAGCGCACCTCGCCAGCTACTACAACAAGACCTGTAGTACAAAGTGTCTCGCAGGCAACCTTTGACTCAGGGTCACGACGCAAAAACTCGTCAAGAATGGCGTCTGAAATCTGATCTGAAACCTTGTCTGGATGTCCCTCGGACACAGACTCTGATGTAAACAAAAATCCCATAGTGTTTATTCCTTTTAATTATAACAAAAAAACACGGGGAGGCGACTGTAAATAAAGAATTGCTGGTTTAGCGATTTTTTATTGTGGTTGCAAGCAGTCCAAATCCCTCCACATTTGCGGCGCAAAGATAGTGATAAATGTTGAGAGTGCCAAATTTTGCGGTTTGTAAAATCTTTATTAACTTTACGGCGGAATATTGACTAAAAATTAGATACTTATGAAAAAATTGTTTTTGATGCTCTGCCTATCGTTGGCTCTTAGTTGTACAAAGGACTTTGAGCAGGGCGTAGCCGTAGAGCAGCAGCAAGCAGCAAAGATTATCCGACTCTCGGACAATAATGTTGCTGGAAGTGTTATTGTTCGCTTTGATAGTGAGGCAATTACCCGTGTTGAGGCTGGCGTGTCTCGTACCGAGTCTACCCGCTCGGGTATTGAGAGTTTTGACTCTGTTCTTGATATGGTCGGAGCGGTTAAGATGGAGCGTGTCTTTGTCTCTAACCGTTTTGAGGAGCGTCTGCGTAGCGAGGGTATGCACTGCTGGTATGTTGTCTACTTTGATCAGAGTGTAGATATTGAGAAGGCTGCAGCGCAGTTTGCAGAGGTAAGCGAGGTGGCTGTAGTTCAGCTCAACTCTCGTCTTGACAATATTGGTGGAGAGCAGAGCGCAGTGGCAACTGCACAGAACTATGACGCGCCAACAACCCGCGCTAAGCTCTACCCAGCATTTAACGATCCAGATCTTGAAAAGCAGTGGCACTATATTAATATTGGTGATACAAGTGTCTTCTCTGGAGTTAAGAAGGGTGCAGATATCAACGCTGGTGAGGCGTGGGATATCACTGCTGGTGACAAGCGCATTATTGTAGCGGTTATTGACAATGTTGTTAAGCCTACACACCCAGACCTTGCTGCAAATATGTGGGTAAATGAGGCAGAGAAGAACGGTGTTGCTGGTAAGGATGACGATGGCAACGGATATGTTGACGATATCAACGGCGTAAACTTTGTAACTCACCAGGTAGATGGCTCAATAACCCTTGTAGAGAACCTCTCTGACCACGGTACACACGTAGGTGGTACAATCTCTGCTGTGAACAACAACGGTATTGGTGGTTGTGGTGTTGCAGGTGGTACTGGTAAGGGTGACGGTGTTCGTCTGATGTCTTGTCAGACCTTCCACGAGCTTCCATCAACAGATCCACGCTTTAACTCTTGGCCAACAGGTACAGATACAGGTGCAGCGCGTGCATTCCAGTATGCAGCAGACAATGGTGCTGCTATTGCAAACTGTAGCTGGGGATATCCTGGTAGATATACCTCTGATGCTGTCTTTACTCCGCAGAATAGCGCAGTAAGAAAGGCTATTGACTACTTTACAAAGTATGGTGGTGGCGATGTTCTGGAGGGCGGTATTCCAATCTTTGCTGCTGGTAACAGCAAGTTTGACTATCCAAGCTACCCAGGTGCTTATCGTGACTATATCAGCGTGACTGCAATGAGTTGTGATTATACTCCTGCATACTATACAAACTATGGTCCTGGTTCGACTCTTGCTGCACCAGGTGGAGACTATCTGCAGAAGTACTGGACAGACAACTTCTCTGGTAAGGATAACTCAAGTGTCTACTCAACCACTTATATGGATGGTACCACATATGGATATATGCAGGGTACATCAATGGCTTGCCCGCACGTGAGTGGTATTGCAGCCTTGGCTATATCTCACGCACTGCAGTTGGGTAAGAAGCTTACAACGCTTGAGCTCCGCGATATCTTGGTTTGCTCTACACACGATATTGACAGATACTGTACAGGGTCGAAAAATTCACTTAATGGCAATCAGGTGGTGCCACTGCAGCTCTCTACCTTTAAGAACAAGATGGGTGTCGGATATATTGACGCATTCAAGGCTCTTATGAATGTTGAGGGTATTCCTTGTGTTACCATCCGCACAGGCTATCGTTTGAGCTTGGATATTACTGATGTTATCGGTGGTAATCCTACAGGTATGACAGACTCGTCTGGCGACTCTACAATCACAGTATCTATGTCGCAGGCAGACCGTCAGAAGCTCGGTGTTGAGGGCGATATTGTTGTCTCAAAGACCGGTAAGTTGCAGCTCAAGTGTACCAAGCCAGGTTCGGCAATTATCTCAATATCATTTATTGCAGGTGGTACAAGCGTGGGTAGCAATGAGGCTACAGGCGGTATGCTTATTACTCGCAAAATGGCAATCCTCTCTCGTTCATTTGGCACAAATGGCGGATGGTTGTAGTGTTGTATAATTAGAGAAGAATAGATTTTAGATATGAAGAAGATTTTAATGGCAGCTGTGGTTTTGTTGACAGCCGTTGCTGCAACAGGCTGCTTTGGCAAGAGCAATGAGAACCCACTTATCAAGGGCGTTATCGGTCAGTGGCACCTCAAGTCAAACCCGCTTATTACAGAAGATACTGAGGGCAGAATTGATGTCTATGTAGAGTTTAAGTCGGACAATACTTTTGACCTCTATCAGAAGGATTTTGCATCTCCTACTCGTTATAACCACTTTTCGGGTACCTATCTTATTACCGACAAGATTATCACAGGTAAGTACTCTGATGGTAAGAGTTGGGGTGCTGCAAATGGCTATGAGGCGTTAATCAATATGGCAGGTCAGCTCTCACTTACCAATGTAGATCTTAGAGACGATGTCTCTATCTATGAGAAGAAGACAATCCCTGCAGATGTTACAGCAGCGACTCGTTGCGAAGAGGTAGATAACAGTCAGGTACACCGTTTCTTGTAGTATATGGCAGAGGTACGCGCCAAGAAGGCGTTAGGTCAACATTTTCTTACAGACCTTAATATTGCTCAGAAGATCTGTAACTCTCTTACAGAGAGAGTAGAGTCTGATCCGCAGGCGACCCTTGAGGTTGGTTGCGGAATGGGCGTGCTTACGCAGTATCTGCTTCGCCGAGAGGATATTGTAACTTACGGCGCAGAGATAGATAGCGAGAGCGTTGAGTACCTAAATGCCCACTATCCAGAGTTCACTCCGCGACTTATTGAGGGAGACTTTCTGAAGATGGATCTGAAGGCTATTTTCCCTCAGGGCGTGCGTATTATCGGAAACTTCCCTTATAACATCTCGTCGCAGATATTCTTTAAGGTCATCGAGAACCGAGACCTTATCCCACAGTGCGTCGGAATGATTCAGAAGGAGGTCGCTGTGCGTATTGCTGAGCCTCCAGGCTCGCGTGAGTATGGAATCCTTAGTGTGCTGCTTCAGGCGTGGTACGATATTGAGTATCTGTTTACAGTCTCAGAGAAGGTCTTTAACCCGCCACCAAAGGTTAAGAGTGCAGTTATTCGTCTGAGTCGTAATAGCACTACTAAGTTGGATTGTGACGAGGCTCTATTTGTAAAGGTTGTCAAGGCCTCATTTGGTCAGCGAAGAAAGATGCTCAGAAACTCACTTAAGGCGGTCTTTGGAAACTTCGGTGGGGCAGAGCACCCGCTCTTCACTACCCGCGCAGAACAACTCTCTGTGGCTCAGTTTGTGGAGCTTACTAATTGGGTTGCTGAGCATATGTAGTAGGTAGTGCCATAGGTTCAGATTTTGTAAGAGTGGTGACTTTTTAGATAAAGATGGCGAGAAACACTGTTTCCCGCCATCTTTTTGCTACTTCTCAATCTTGAAACCCAACTTTAAAATCAACTTCAGAGTACCTATGGCTGTGTTGCGGTCATAGTCGCGCTCGCTATCTGGTAGCTGCTCGTACTCAACAAGACAAGGGTGCTCCTTTCTCTCATCGTTGCGCTCTGGACCATATCTCCAACCATCACTAATGCGGCTCTGGGCCCATACATCGTGGACATTCTTTGCCATCTGCTCAATCAGCGGCTCTAACTCAGCGGGCAGATTAACATCCGATAAATCTGCTGGTTTTGGTGTGTAGGTACTCATATTTTACTTTTTTGTAGTTTGTAATTTATTCTTAAATAGGTCTATGCTAACCTCAACAACTATGCAGTCATATGCTTGGGTAGCTTCATCAGCAATCTGTGACCACGAACATAAGCTCTTGTGAGTGTATGTTATGAAATTTTTCTCATTTCCCCTTACAAAACCCATTAGCCTTGTTGCGGAGTTCCACCTCTCGTGTTCGCACTTTGATACATTGAGCAGGCGCGTAGAGGCAAGTGTATCGGTTTTGTATACCGTTTTCGCCTTGCGAGAAGCAATAATATCGGAATACTGACCTATCCCATCTGCATTTACAATGCCTAACAGAGCCATCTTGGTGCCTATATGTAGATCGTTTGAAATATTCTGCTCAACCTTAAAGCTGATTTCGTTGATTTTGGCTGTACAAAGTTGCACTCCCTCTTTAGGACCAAAATATTGCTTCCAGTATATATCTTCCGGCTTTTCTGTATCATCACTGGCATTAATAGCAGCCTGCAACTCGGCTTGCATTTGCTCCGCCTCGGCTTGCGCTGCAGCAGCCACTGCTTTGGCACGCGCCTTTGCCTCTTCAGTAGTAGCCTTATCAACCTCTGCCTTTGCCCTCTCTGCAGCAGCTTTTGCGGCCTCTGCAGCAGCTATTGCGTAGTTGTAGTGGTAGAGCTTTGCATCGAGCAGAATAGTCTCGTTGATAATAAGGTCGTAGGTGTATATATCCTC
>JAFOYS010000378.1 GCA_017391435.1 Alistipes sp.
ATATAGGTTTGCAAGGGCGTTGTATCCAGCATTGTAGCTACCTCCAGAGGTGCTTGTAGATGCAGAGACGCCTGTAGAACCATATGCATAGCCAGATGTTGTGATAATAGCGCCCCAGCGGCCGTAGCGAAGCTTTGGAATACCATATGCCCACGCGCTAATGTACTCATCCTTGTTTGAGGAGACTGAGTATGTCAGGGCAGCGCCGCTGCTGTTTAATTCATCAAAGGCAAGCTCTTTAACCTCTGGGATGTTTGTATCAAAGATAAATCCGTCAAGGAAGCGACCTACATACCAAATCATTGCAGAGTTATCATCTCCAATCTCCTTTGCATCCTCGTCTGAAGTAGCCTTAATCTTATCTGCAAACTTCTCGTTAAGAATTTTCCAGAGCTTCTTGTCAAACTCAGCCATATTTGCAAATCGCTTTGTATCCTTGTATGCATTGCCAAGGCCCTCAATGTCTGGGCGTGCGTGCTGCAGATGGGCAAAGCTCTCTGTAGGGGTAAAGCTGCTGCTGTAGTAGATACCCTCGTAGTATTTAGGCTCCTTATTATCGCCCTCTGTATCTTCTGTATCTGCACTGTCACTTGTGTCAGTGTCACCGTCATCCTCACCTTCCTCCTTATCCTCTTTATTCTCAATCTGGAACCATACAGGACTCTGGCTCTGCTCGTTGCTCTGCTTTACCACTGCGTTGACCATATCAAGCTCGTTGTCAGAAGGGTTTTTAACAACACGAACAACCTCCATATCGAGAATCATTGGAACATTCGAGTCCAGAGAGTACTGACCCTCGTATCCACCCTCGGTTGCAGAGCCGTCAGCGCCGTAACCAATAGTAGAGGTGAGATATAGGCGCACCTTTGAGCCCTTGCGAAGCATCAGCTCTGTGCCGCGGCAGATGTTGGGCTTAGAGGCTACATACTCCTCGCTCAGCTTGATCTTATTACGAGAGGCAAGATAACTACCCTCAACAATAGCATAGTACTCCTCCTTGCCGCAGTAGTTGCCGTATGGAACATAGTGTGTGTAGTCTGAGAATGTTGCCTGCATACGGGCAATAGTCTCGTTGCGTGTAGCGCAGACATTACCATCAAGGTCGTAACCTGTAAAGTTGTAGAATACCCAGCAGGTGTCCTGCTCCATAATAGGTTTGCCGCCAAAGTCGTTCTTAGAGGTGGCTACAGCCTCGCTATCACCCCAGCTTAGTACATCGACATAGTAGCCTCCCTTCTCCTGATAGTTGCCAAGAAGCTCTGGACGGTTCTTCTTTATCCAAGCCCTGAGTGAGCGAGCCTCCAACTCCTCTCCTGAGTACTCTTTCTCTTTAACGCAAGAACTCAGCGACAGAATTGTGAGTAAAAGTGTGATTATAATCTTCATATTTTTCATATTCTTTCTATCGTGTTACACTTAAAATCTTAATATACCAAGCCACCGAACTATTTTTCGGCACCGAGCCAATGCTGTGCTTGCCATAGGCGGCCTTTGATGTGATATAGACCTGCACAGAGTCCTGGTCACGACAACCAACAAGCGCCTGCTCAAGACCCTTTAACACCTCGCCTCTGCCGAGACGAACTGTAAGAGGCTCTGTAGACCAGATAAGCTTGTCGTACTGATGTCTATTACTTGCCTCAATAGCTGAGATTGTTGCAGGAATATTCGACCAGTAGATATCTTTCATTCCAGGCTCAGAACCTGAGAAGAGATAGGCGTTGAACTGAATGTCAATAATGCTATTTGGCTCAACCTCTGTCCACTGCTCACGATCCTTATCGTAGTAGTTTGTTATATGGCGATATGATGAGTTGTCAAACCCTGTAAAGAATGGCGGATTCTCATCTAACGATGTGCTAATCTCCTGCTCGTCAATAAGACGGCGCGAAGATGTGAGATACTTCACAATGCTCTCCTTCTGCTTTGTGATCATATCTACATCGTCGTTACAGCCACAAAATAGGGCAGTGCAACCAACCAAAATCGTATAAATCAATCGTTTCATAGCCATATAACGCGCAAAGATATGAATTATTACGCGAATTTCCAATTATAATTGCTTTAAAGCTATGCGAATTACCTCCTCAACGCGCAACTCTGGAC
>JAFOYS010000379.1 GCA_017391435.1 Alistipes sp.
GACAAACTATACGAGATTCTGCCAAACTATCTCTATCGCGCCGGTGTAGATGTTATCTGGAGAACTGCAAACTGGGGAGAACCTCCAGTACATATTGAGAAGTATCACAAGGTTGCCGACCTGAAGGCACTATATCCTGATGCCGATGAGAGATATGACGGCATTCTTACCGTAGGGCTCAAAGAGACTATCGCGAGCAGTACGGCAGATAAGATTCTGATTGTCCTACACACATCTACAAGCCACGGCCCTACATACTATGCCAAGTATCCCGCTGAGTTTGAGCGTTTTACACCTGTCTGCACCACTGTAGAGATGGCAAAGGCTGTACCAGAGGAGCTGATAAACGCATACGACAACACAATTCTCTATACAGACTATCTTGTAAACAATGTTATTGAGAGTTTGAAGCAGATAGAGAGCCGTAACAGCTGCGTAATCTTTATCTCTGACCACGGAGAGTCGTTGGGCGAGAATAACCTCTATATGCACGGTGTACCGATGGCAATGGCACCAAGGGAGCAGGTAGAGATTCCATTTATAGTCTGGACATCAAACAACTCTAAGATAAAGAGCATCGACACTGCCACTCAGTATCACATCTTCCACAGCACAATGGACTTTTTAGATATTGAGAGTGAAGTATACGACAGTAGTCTTACTATCTTTGAGTAGTGCTTTTTGCAACATTAGCAAAAAACGCTATCTTTGCTATGTAATTTTTAACAAAAGGTTCTATGAAAAGATTTCTAATGCTTCTCGCTCGCGGAGTTATCGCTTTGTCCGTCAGCGTAGCAAGCGCTTCCACAGAAGGTGGTGACCGCATTTTGGGAGTTTACAAAGCAGTGAAGGATGGTGCAGTGTCGAAGGTTCGTATCTCTAAAATCGGTGACAATGCTTACAAGGCTCAGCTCTTCTGGCTTGAGAAGGATAAGAATCCTGATGGAAGCCTCCGTACAGACTTAAAGAACCCAGACCCTGCAAAACGAAAGACCCCAGCTAACCAGACTGTGCTGATTCAGAGCGTAAGCTACGACAGCAAGGAGGGTGTTTGGAAAGATGGTAACATCTACGATCCAACATCTGGAAAGGTCTACAAAACAGTCGTAGATTTTACAGACGAGAAGACCCTGCGAGTTCGTGGCTACCTCGGCCCATTCTCCAAAAGCCTCTACTGGCAAAAGTTAGAGTAAAACTAAAGTCTGTTTAACAAGTAAGAAAGTTAGACAGACTCTTTTTTTGTTTTTTTGCATAAAAATTCGCTAACTTTGCTATAGCTAACCAAGAAACAATAACTATGAAACGAATCCTATCGGCACTAATCCTACTCTCTCTTGTCTTGATATCATTTGAAAGTTACGCCTACAATGGCGAGGTTATAAAGTTTAAGATGTCGGATTCAAAGATTTATCCTGGTACTGCGCGAAGCGTTACAGTCTATGTTCCAGAGCAGTATGACGGCACAGAACCCGCCTGTCTATGGGTATCAGTATCAGGTGGTAGTTTTATATTTGACATCTTTGATAAGTTGATAGCAGATGGCGATGTGCCGGTAATTATTGGCGTATTTGTCGCTCCCGGGCAGATTCGTGATGCGCAAGGCGATGTAGTGCGATATAATCGCAGCAACGAGCTTGACCGAATGGATGGTCGATATGCAGAGTTTCTTGAGACAGAAGTTTTGCCAGTAGTGTGCAGCCACAAGACTAAAGATGGTAGACCAATAAAGATATCTTCAAGAGCCACAGACCGTGCAATATATGGCAGTAGCAGTGGTGGCATATGCGCATTTAATGCGGCGTGGCAGCGACCAGACCTCTTTTCGCGTGTCTATACCGCTTGTGGTACCTTTGTCCTGTAAGGAACATATATGCTGTACCTTCCATCATTATGGTAAAGTCGGTAAGTGCAGGCGAGTATACCGCGCCGCCTGCGCATGGGCCGAAAATTCCTGAAATCTGCGGAATGACAC
>JAFOYS010000380.1 GCA_017391435.1 Alistipes sp.
CTCATAGTGGTCAGTAATGGCGATAACATCCAGACCATCCCTCCACGCCTCTATAACACGACCGTTAGGATTTACTTGACCATCAGAGTATGATGTGTGTATATGGAAATCACCCTTGTAGCAGGTAAATCCCTTTACCTGAGGAATGACAATCTCCGTACGACGAACAGTTGCCTCATTAAAGATTCTGACAGCGTGCGGAATGCTCTTCTGTGCAACGGCCACTGATCCGACAGTAGCCAACGCCAATGTAAATGTTAAAAATCGCTTCATAGTAATTATTCGGTTTTAGGTTATTTCAGCGATAGTGTTGGGTGCTCATCCTGTCCGTACCACATATTGAGCACAGTACACTTGAGCGGTTTGCCAACCTTTCCGTTGACGATAATAGACGACAGCGGGCGAAGCACAACCACATTACCCTTACCAAAGCGTAGGGTGTAAGGTAGTGATGTTGTGTTAGTTATCATCACGCGCTGGCTCTTCTTCTTTTTGTCTACAGAGAGTCTCTTAAGGGTCACTGAGGCCTCAAAAAACTCCTTAAGCAGCTTCTCCTCGCCACCGATAGTTCCAAACGAGTAGCAGAGCGTACGATGAGCCTCAAGCGCCTCACGCAGACTCTCTAAAGTACACTCCTTGGCAAAGATGATTGTCATATTTCGCAGATGGCCATTCTCACGGTACTGCTGAGCCGTTGTAGCGTGAACATCCGTATTTGAGGTCATAAATAGCTTGTGCTCCTTAGCAGTATTGAAGGCTCTTGGGTAGAAATATGCACCATTCATCAACTCCAAACCATCTACAAGACCCTCGGCATATACAGCCTTCTCAAACTCTGTCATATCTAAAGTCGGATGGCGCCAACCTGGGTGGTTGTGCATAATAAGAGCTCCCTGCTTGTCGGCATTGCGAATGCTCTGCATAGCGTCATAGTCGTAAATCACACTGTTGTCAGTAGTAAAGAGCGCATTGAAGTGACCCTGAGTCGCAGCGTCGCCAGTAAGCTCAACGCCTGGAATAACAACCACTCCATAGGTCTCTGCAACCTTTGTTGCACTTGTAACGGCCTTAACTGCAGCTGAACTCTTCTTGAGTCTTACACTCTCAGGGGTTGGTTGACCTTCAGTATCCTTCACAGGCCTTATAGACATATGCTCTGTAGCGGCAATTACATCCAGACCGTCACACCAAGCCTCTTCAACACGACCCTTGATATTCACCACACCATCTGTAAGTGCGCTATGAATGTGCAAATCGGCCTTGTAGGGGTTGTAACCACCAACCGAAGGGAGAAGAATCTCGTAACGAGATAGACGAATATAACCCGTTGGCAGAAGGGTCTGAGGCTCGGTTGCACTCTGATAGCGAGTAGTATACTCCTGCGCTACCGCAGAGAGCGAGACGAGCAATGCGGATAGAAAAATTAATCCTCTTTTCATAGTTTTAAGTTGTTTATTAGGTTTCAATTTTTTGGTTATGCCCACATTAGGCACAATACAAAGATAGTCAAGAAAAATCAAAAACGCAAATAGGCCAATCTGCAACCATTTTTAATAGTTGAAAAATCTTGCCGCTAAGTGGCGTTTTTACGCTAAAATTTACTATCTTTGCCAATCAACTATGCGCGTATGCGATGCGCGAGCGCATAAGGAGCTGAAAGACAGAGAAAAACAACAAAAGAAAAATTATACAACTATGGATTACAATTTTAGAGAAATTGAGGCCAAATGGCAAAAAGAGTGGCAAGAGCGTGACATCTATCGCGTAGAGGTAGATCCTTCACGCCCAAAGTTCTATGTTCTTGATATGTTCCCATACCCATCAGGTGCGGGTCTTCACGTGGGTCACCCACTTGGATACATTGCATCGGACATCTACTCTCGTTACAAGCGTCTTTGTGGATTCAATGTCCTCCACCCTATGGGTTACGATGCCTTTGGTCTACCTGCAGAGCAGTATGCTATTCAGACCGGCCAGCACCCTGCAGTAACTACTGATAAGAACATTGCTCGCTACCGTGAGCAGCTTGACAAGATTGGCTTCTGCTACGACTGGAACCGCGAGGTTCGCACCTGCGACCCTGAGTACTACAAGTGGACCCAGTGGGCATTTATCAAGATGTTTGAGCACTACTACGACCGTAAAGAGCAGAAGACGAAGTCTATCGAGAGCCTTATCCAACACTTTGAGGCTAACGGCACAGAGGGTATTGATGCCGCTTGCAGCAGTGAGTTGCACTTTACAGCTCAGCAGTGGGCAGAGATGAACGAGGAGCAGAAGGAGCAGGTGCTTCAGAACTATCGTTTAGCCTTCCGCGCTGACACAATGGTTAACTGGTGTCCAAAGTTGGGTACTGTGCTTGCCAATGACGAGGTTAAGGATGGCCTCTCTGTACGAGGCGGCTACCCTGTAGAGCAGCGCAAGATGAAGCAGTGGTCACTGCGCGTTACAGCCTACGCACAGCGTATGCTTGACGGTCTTGAGAGCCTTGAGTGGAGCGACTCTCTGAAGGAGATTCAGCGCAACTGGATTGGTCGCTCTGAGGGAGCACAGGTATTCTTTGATGCACAGATGGCTGACGGCACTGTTCGCAAACTTGAGATATTCACTACACGCCCTGACACAATCTTCGGCGTTACATTTATGGTTATTGCGCCAGAGCACGAGTGGCTTGAGGATATGACCACCCCTGAGCAGAAGGCTGCAGTCGAGGAGTATATTGAGCAGACCAAGAAGCGCTCTGAGCGCGAGCGCATCTCTGAGACCAAGCGTGTGAGTGGAGTCTTTACAGGTGCTTATGCCGTAAATCCATTCACTGGCAAGCAGATTCCTATCTACGCATCTGACTATGTGCTTGCAGGCTACGGCACTGGTGCTATTATGGCTGTGCCAGCGCACGACTCGCGTGACTACGCCTTTGCACGCCACTTTGGTCTTGAGATTATCCCTGTAGTAGAGGGTGGAGACCTCTCTGTGGCATCGTACGATGCAAAGGAGGGTGCGATGATTAACTCTGACTTCCTCAACGGCACCGATGTTAAGGAGGCTATCTACAAGATGTTTGAGGAGGTTGAGCGCCGTGGTCTTGGTAAGCGACTTGTAAACTACCGTCTGCGTGATGCAATCTTCTCTCGTCAGCGATACTGGGGTGAGCCATTCCCAATCCGCTATGAGGGTAACATCGCACGCCCAGCAGCAGAGAGCGAGCTGCCAATCACCCTGCCAGCAATCGAGAACTTTGGCCCTACAGAGCAGGGCGAGCCACCACTCGCACGCGTAGAGGGCTGGGAGTTTGAGCTATCTACAATGCCAGGCTTTGCAGGTTCATCAGCATACTTCCTCCGATATATGGATCCTCGTAACAGCGAGGCACTTGTCTCTAAGGAGGCAAACGAGTACTGGAGAAGTGTAGACCTCTATATCGGCGGTATTGAGCACGCAAC
>JAFOYS010000381.1 GCA_017391435.1 Alistipes sp.
CCTCTACCGTAAGAGTCTCCGCCGAGGTGCTATCTACACAGAGGCTGGTCAGCAGCGAAAAGTTAAGGTTACTGTTGAGGATGATATGGGTAACATCTCTGTTCTCAATTTTGATGTTAAGGGTAAGAGCGAAAATCGCTGCTTTACACCCGTCAGAGACTGCCTGGCAGTTGTCGCTACGGCATCTCACAGGGTCGTTGCCGCCGATAGGGGCGTTAAGGCCTTTATTGGTCCAAAGACATACTATGCGCCAGCTTTCTGTCGCGTAGAGAGGGTAGATAGTGTTCCGAGTGTTGATGGGGTAGTAGTTCTTTCAAATGAGTATCGTGTGCTTGATGCTACAGTGCCACTGCAAGAGTGCTATACAGTAGCCCTTGATGCAAAGGTGCCGTTAGAGTTGCAGTCAAAAACCCTTGTGGCGGTAAAAAATCGTCGTGGAGAGTATACCGCTGCGGGTGGTTACTATGCAGGTGGCGGTAAGGTCTATCTGCGTACCCGTAGGGCGGGTGATATGGTGGTTGTGGCAGATACTGTTTGCCCTGCTGCTCGTCCAAGTTGGACAGATGGGGCAAAACTCGCAAAGGCTAAACGGTTGACATTCAAGGTGTCGGATAATTTTGCGGGTATTGACTCATACGACTTGTGGATAGATAATAGCTGGGTGACACTCGACTACAATCCTCTGCAGGGAGTTCTCTACCACACCTTTGACACTCCACTTGCGGCGGGTAAGGGGTGTGAACACACCGTAAGGCTCAGAGTTACGGATGGTGTGGGAAATATTACCACTTTTGAAGGAAAGTTTTTTAGATAACAGATAAAGTTTTGAGTATGAAAAGGGTAGTTTTAACTCTTTTGTTTGCACTTTTGTGCGGTGCAGTGATGCCCGTAGAGGCATATGCAGATAAGCGAGCAAAGGCGCGAGAACAGGTTCTTGAGCGTAGTCGTGGCTACTATAAGGATATCTTTATGGATAGTGGTATTGCCCTTACATCGCGCACTTATCTGCCTTCGGCTCGATATTTAGGCCTTAGTATAGAGTACTTTGCCTCGGCGTCTAAAAAGAGACTTACAGCAAAAGATACTCTGCTGCAGACACAAGTTCTTGTAGGTAGCGATGAGGATACAAATGGCTGGCTACTCTATCCAGATGGTGCGCCTCGCTTCCGTATGATATATGTCAATGGCGGTAGCGCCTCTAAGCACGCTGCCTCATTTGGAGATGCTGGTCGTGAGCGCATTGGTGAGTATGTGGCCTCTGGTGGTTCATATTTTGGTACCTGTGCAGGTGCATTTCTCGGTACAAGGGGCGCAAAGTATGTTAGCGGTTACAGGTATGTAGATAAATTTTTGACCCTCTGGCCTGGCTATGGACATAGCACGCGCCTAACTAAAAGCTCTACAACACTCACTCTTGGTCGTAAAAGCCCTCTGCTCAGATACTATGATTTTGGCAAGGATTACGCCGTAGATAGCGTTCGCCATAATGGCGGTTGTTACGCCTGCGAGATTGTGGAGGGTACAGAGCCTTTGGCACGCTATAAGTTTAATAATACCGAGAAGGTGAAGATTGATGGCGAGTTGTGTATCTGGGCATATAAGCCAAGTAAGAGTTGTGGCCGTACGGTTCTCTGTGGCTCTCACCCTGAGGGTGTTGAATCTGGCGAGCGACTCAAGCTCACTGCGGCAATGCTCCTCTATGCTATGGATGGCAATCCAGAGCCTCAGATTAAGGCTCTTCTTGAGAACGGTAAGACTCGCGAGATGAATAAGCGTACTGAGGACAATTCCCCTGACTTTACCCGCATTGGAGACCTTCAGTACCACCACTTTGCTGTAGATGTGCCAAAGGGGTGCAAGCGCCTCAAGATTGCTCTGGATGGGTATGAGGATGTAAAGAAGTTTGACCTCTCACTTCTGGCAAAGCGCGGTCAGATGGCCTTCCACGACAATACAACCGATAAGGTGGTCTCTCGTGGCTGTAAAAAGAGTATGACTATTAACAACCCTAAGCCTGGTCGCTGGTATGTCTCTGTGCGCTGTGAGACCACAGTTTCCACGGGAACAAATAAGTACGGCACCTACTACCGTGCATACAAGAGCGTGCTCAACGGAGTGCCATATAAAATAACTGTTAGCTACTAACCCTCGGCTATTAGCTAACAGTTGACTTACGCTCAGCGCGTTGACTAATTGTGGTATGCAATCTGCTCACCGGTGTCAAGGGTGAGAGTTACGGTGTATGTGTGCTCGCGCGCATCTGCAGGGAAAGTGGCGCTCTGGAACATCAGACCGCTAAACTTGCTGGCATTGAGCAGATTGTACAGCTCTGGGTCTACTTCGCTCACTACTTTAGAGTAGTATCTTGATATCTCGCCCGTAAATCCCTGCTTGACATACTCTGCAAGCGAAGAAAATTCTACTGTAAATAGCGGCGCAAGGTCTGTGCCGGCAGGGTAGTTCTCTCCCCAACTCTTGTCGCTTGTGATAGATATCTTGTTGATCTTGTCGCTGTAGCAGTCGTAGTCACAAACACCACTCTCCAATACCCAACCGCGATTGTCGTATAGACGCAGTGTGCTCTTTGTTGGGTTGTGGTCGCCATACTTTATCTGTAGCTCGCGGTATTTGTCAGCACCCTTGCCGTCATAAATAGAACTTGCACTAAACTGTGGATAGTTAAATGGCGTTACAGATATCGTTAGTGCATTGTCGCTTATTGGCACAATAGCCACTACATCTCCCATCATCCAACTGTTGCCCCTAACCATCGATACATAGCTTAATACTGTCGCATTAACCTCTACCGTCTTGTCTGTCTTGTGATCCTTCTCGCAAGAAACTAGCAGCACTGCCACTGCCAAAATACTCAAAACTCTTTTCATAATCCTAATATTTTAGTTTGCACTTTGTTATATAACGAAATTTGTCCGTTTTTATTGTTACTGTACTGAATATTAATAATTTACCCCCCCCCGATTTTTCGGGTGAGGGTACGGCTATTTGCTTTACAAATGTATAAAAAGAATAGTTAAAATCCAAATAAAAATAACTGCTCAATGGGGCAGCTCTCAGTATGAGTTGCTCTCTACTACACTCTGTCTACTGTGCGCAGCAAGGATAATCCACTTCGTTGCAAGTGTATGTTATATTAAAGTTTCTCCTCGCTGCGGCATCGCCAATACGACACTTATATTTGTATGTATACGGCAATATACACCAGTTTGGCAACTCACCGTCAATCTCTACAATATTATCTTTATATGACACAATCTTGATTATCGTCTGTGGCGATTTACCAGGTGCTAAATCCTCTGCTATAATTGTAATAGTATTATTATCAATATCATAACTCCACTGCCAAGTGTCATAAAAGTTTCTGGAGTGATGCTTTGTACCGGAATTAGGCTGACTACAAGAGCCATTGATATGATAACCCATTCTGCAAGTGCCATCATTGTAAAATACGATAGTGTTTCCCGTGCCAAAATCGCTAAACTTTTCGCCCAATGAGCCTATAATACCCTCGCCCCACGGTTTTATACACTTCTCTGCCTCCATTACCTCGCAATCTATCGGAGTAAGTGTGCCAACTAAAAGGTCATCAATTAACTGTGTCATCCCCTTTACGGTTACAGCATTCTCTTGCTCATTGTCAGTAATACCATTTTCAGTATTACAAGAGATTATCGCCACAAGCAACAATGCATAAAATAGCATTCGTTTCATTGTTGTAAAAGTTTTAATCATTTGGCATTATTAAATAATAGCATTAGTTGCTTTCACTTGCCGTTTTAGTGTTAAAAACCATAAACGCAACTACCATACATATGACACTCCGAACTTGATTCCATTGTATGGACCAATCCAAATTCCGCCACCAAATAATCGCGAAATGCCAATATCAACCATTTTGCCACTTTTCAATCGCACAGCCACGCCGAGTTTGGGGTCTAAATAGATAGACGAAGATGCACCCTTATTGTAGTTGTCCACTAAAATACCACCTCCAATGCTGAGCGAAAAAAATGGAGTAACCCTGCGGTCTAAAATATTAAATCGGGTATGGACAAAAATGGGAATAAGTGCCTCTATCACTTGCTCGTTTTTATAACCTTTGTAGGGCATCAGATTTGCACCCACTCCCGCACCCAACATAAACCACTTGTTAAACGAGTATCCATTTATAACCTCTGCACCGACACCTACTGAAGAATTGTCGTCCCATACAATACAATTGAGATTAACCGCACCGAAATATC
>JAFOYS010000382.1 GCA_017391435.1 Alistipes sp.
ATGGATGGTACTCCAACTCCGAAGCGGGTGCAAAGTTAATATCAATTTTTGAAAAAACACAACTATCGCAGCAAATTTCTTTAGAAAATCGCGCAAAATTTTCGCTTGTAACGCATTTTAGCTCTGAAAGTTGGTCTATAGAGACATATCCACCCAATAATTTGCGGTACATAACAATCGCTCCAGCGGTTTTTGGACCTATGCCTCGCACCTTTACAAGTGTTGCACTGTCGGCAGAATTTATCTCAACCTTACCTCCGTAGGGCTTAGGGTCGGGGAATATAACATACTTTGCAAGCGAGTCTGCCATCTCTGGTGATACAGCCCAGCAGTCAGATAGTTCCGCCATATTACGAATACCCTCCTCTCCCTGTTCGCGGTACTCTATAACACCCTCGGCCTGACGATAGCTAAAACCGATAGTCATTAGGTATGCAGCCGTGACAGTATCTATTCTAAACTTCTGGTAGGGGTGAGGTGTGGTCTTAGCACGCTTCTGTTCCCACTGCTTATGGCGGATAGTTTTTAGCGAATCAAACTTAGGTTCCTCTCGCTTTATTGGCTTTGCTCTATACTTTTCGCCGATAACTATGTAGGGTTGCAGAACATTAAACATTGAGTCTGTAACACCATAGCATAGGGCAAACTCCTCGGCAATCTCAAAAACCTTACCACGAGCGCGATATTTGAGTAGCGATACGGCCGTATGTTTCTCAAAACCAAGCGCAAGTAGCTCTTGATAGCTTACGGTGTTTGGGTCAAAGGTAAATAGTGAGTCTGATTGCTCGCTACACTGTTCTTGTTGCTCAACAACGCTCTCAATAGCGCTCTTTTGGCTGAGGTTATCAGCAACGACTACAACTCCTGTAATTACAAGAATCATCGCTATCAGCACAATGGCTCCCGTAGCTTGCTGCTTGTCTATCATTACCACTCAGCCTTATTGTTGAATATTAACTTGCGGTATTTCAGTGATGGCGAGGCGATAAACTCTCCAATGCCATACTCCTCCCATCGCTTGTCTACGGCCTCAATAACATCTGGTGTAGAGGTGACAACATTTGGAAAACGAGATGGATTTTTAGCCTCTCCAGGAATCTTTATGCGTGCGTCTACAGTGAGTTTGTCGCCTACAAGTGCAATATCTCTACTTGGATCTGTATTTGCAGCGGCTAACCAGAGTAGATCCTCACCATCAAAGCCCTCTGCACGAGAGTCAAAGAGAGTGATGAAGTTGCAGTTTACCTCTGCCTGATTTGCAATTTGCTCTAAGTCCACCGAAGTGGCACTGTCGGCAAAAAGGAGCAGTGTACTCCACTTGTCAACAAGAGCCTTGCTCATAGTCACCCCCTCTGGTAGAACAATCTGGCCGATAGTTGGCTGGGCGCTGTTGTCAGTTACCCCCGTAAGGTCTAATGCCATCTTACCACCATATCCACAACTTGCCGTTGCGTGGTCAAGTACATCATAGATACCCTCGCTACGGATAACTGAGTGCTTTGGACTACAGTTACGCAGTAACGATGCAATGCTCTCACTGTCGCGGACTACAGTAGACTCTGGGGTGAGTAGAAGGTATTTATTGAACATCATCTGTCCAGCGCTCCACATACCAAGTGCTACCTTTGACGCTTGACCGGTATACCTACTCTTGAGAGATATGACTGCAATATTGTGCGATGTTCCCGCAGTAGGCATTGTCATATCTACAATTTCAGGCTGCATAACAAGGCGTATTGGCGCAAGGAATATTCGCTCAGTGGCTATTGATATATACGCATCCTCTTGAGGCGGAACGCCCACAACGGTAGCAGGGTAGACAGCATCCTTGCGATGTGTTATGGCTGTGATATGGAAGCGAGGGTATAGGTCTTTGAGCGAGTAAAAACCTGTGTGGTCACCAAAATCGCCCTCTACTGCAAGCGGTTCTGCTGGGTCTACATAACCCTCAATAACAAAGTCGCAGTCAGATGGTACATAGATATCGTTTGTTATACACTTAACGAGTTTTACCGGCTTGCGACGCAGAAATCCTGCAAGCAGATACTCGTCCATATTGTCGGGCATTGGTGCTGTAGCTGCATATGTATATACCGGATCGCCGCCTATTGCCACAGATACGGGCATACGCTTGCCAAGGGCTTTGTATCCGTCATAGTGGCGAGCGCCAGTCTTGTGGCGGTGCCAATGCATTCCCGTAGTGTGGTTGTCAAAGACCTGCATACGGTACATTCCTACATTGCGGACTCCTGTGTATGGGTCAATAGTATTCACCATCGGCAGAGTAATAAACTGTCCACCATCACATCCCCAACTCTTGAGAATTGGGAGCAGATCGAGCGACGCACTCTCACCCTTAAGAATAACCTGCTGACACTCTCCCTTGCCCTTTAGTTTACGAGGGAACCACTTTGCAACCTCGCCGAGCAGTGGCAACATCTTCAGCTTATCCATAACACCCTCCTTTGGAGAGAGAACCTGTTTGAGTAGTGAGTCTACTCGTGTAGATATATCTTCACTCTTCTCAACACCTAAGGCAAGCGAAATACGCCTCTCTGAGCCCATCATATTTGTTAGTACGGGGAACGGAGTGCCTGTATTTTCAAAAAGTAGAGCCTTGCCACCACCAGCACTCTTTGCCTGACGGTCAGTAAGCTCAGCAATTTCATAAATTGATGAAACTGGAGTGCCGATGCGAATCAACTCACCGGCACTCTGAAGTGTTGCAATATATTCTTGTAAGTTTTTATACATCTTGTCTTACTACTTTTGAGCAGCAGCAATACGCTCCTCCATAATCTTCTTCTCCTTACCCCAAGAGATAGCGCAAATTACAGCGGCAAAGAGCGCGCCAACGACAAATACCCAGAAGGTTGCGTTCCAACCAAGTGAGCTCTGTGCGATGTTGCCCAGAACAATCTTTGACAGCACTGCATCACCAAGCAGATAACCAAACAGACCCAAGAAACCTGCTGCTGTTCCTGCTGCGTTCTTTGGAACAATAGCAAGACCCTGCACGCCAATCATTGCTACTGGAGCATAGATTGCGCCACCGATAAGTGCAAGTGAAAAGTAGATTATCCAAGTGATAGGTATGTTAGTTGCTGCAGAGACAACATCTGCCTGCCAGTAGCCCAAAATGCCGAGAGTTACCGCAATAAGGAATATTACATTTACAGGAGCGCAACGGCCATTAAAGAACTTAGATGAGATCCAACCACCGAGGATTGTACCTGGGATACCAGCATACTCACGCACTGCATAGGCAATAGATGCTGAATCCTTATCCCAACCAAAGACCTCAGTAAGGTATGTTGGTGACCAGTCGGCAATACCATAGCGAATAAGGTATACAAAGACATTTGCAAAGGCAATGAGCCAGAGCATCTTGTTCTTAAGAATGTAATCTACAAATAGACGGCGGAACGGAATCTTATCCTCCTCACCCTTAGCTGCTTTTGCGCCAGAGTGGTCATTTCTGTACTCCTCAATAGCTGGTAGACCGCAAGACTCTGGAGTGTCACGAATTGCCCACCAGCAGAATAGTGCCAATAGTAGAGCAACAAGTGCAGGAACAATAAATGCTGCACGCCAAGTATCTGCAAAACCAAGAGTTGTAAAGATGATTATACCTGCAGGAATAAGCAGACCTAAGGTTCCATTACCCACGTTGTGAGCAGTGTTCCAAACAGACATCTTAAAGCTGCGCTCGTTTGTTGAGAACCAGTGTGCAAGTACTCGTCCGCAAGGAGGCCAACCCATACCAGAGAGCCAACCAGCGAGGAGCATAAATACAAACATCAGACCTACTGTAACAGAGTAGTTACCAGCAACGCCTGTAGGATAAGGCAGAATACCCGCCAAAATCATAACAAGAGACGAGAGTATTAGACCTACGGTCATAAATTTTCTCGCATCAGAACGGTCAGAGATACTTCCCATAATAAACTTACTTACGGCGTAAGCAATAGGAATACCTGACATTGCAAGACCTGCACCAGCCTTATCAATCAGCCCCTCCTCAATCATTCCTGGAGCTGCTAATGAGAGGTTTTTGCGTACAAGGTAGTAGGCCGCATAGCCTATGTAGATGCCAAGGAAGACCTTGAGTCGCATCTTTTTGTACTCCTTGTCAATCTTGTCTGAAGCCATCAACGGCTTCTTTGCAGGAGGTGTTAGAAAGCCCATAGTTAGTTGTTTTTAGGTTATAGTTTAATGTCGTAAATCTGAATTACACCAACCAGATGCTTGTTGCTATCTACAACAAGTAGTGAGTTGATCTTGTGGCGAGTCATCATCTTCTCTGCCTCAATAAGCTTCTCCTCTGGAGCAATCATCTTTGGCGATGTGCTGGCAATATCCATTGGGTGGATGTTAAAGAACTCAGCCTGCTTGCTCTCCATAGCTCGGCGAACATCTCCATCTGTGACAATACCCAGAATCTCACTATCACGGCAGATAATGATAAGTCCAAGACCGCCTTGTGAGATGCGCTGAATCATCTCTGTTGCAGAGCAACTTTCATCTACAATAGGTAGGTCTGTGCGGTGCATAACATTACCCACAGTCATAAGCAGACGACGGCCAAGGCTGCCACCTGGGTGCAGACGAGCATAGTCCATAGATGTAAAGTTTCTCACCTTCATCAGCGAGCAGGCAAGTGCATCTCCCATAGCAAGCTGTGCTGTAGTTGATGTTGTCGGTGCAAGGTGAAGTATGCAAGCCTCACGCTCAACCTTTACATCGAGGTGGATGTCTGAATTCTTTGCAAGCGACGAGTTACAGTTGCCTGTCATTGAGATTAAACAGTTACCATTGTCGTGTATAAATGGCACAATCTTTAGCACCTCATCGGTCTCACCAGAGTAGGATAGCGCAATGACTACATCCCCCTTTGAGATCATACCCAAATCACCGTGGAATGCCTCTCCAGGGTGCATATAGAAACTTGGTGTGCCGGTACTTGCAAGTGTCGCTGCAATCTTCTTTGCAACAAGACCACTCTTTCCCATACCGGTCATAATCACCTTTCCATTACACTCTAAAATTCTCTCAACTGCGCGCACAAACTCCTCGCCAAGATCGTTCTTGATTCTCAGAAGCGCATCAGCCTCTGTCTGCAACGCATCTTTAGCTACATCGAGTATCAGTTGTCTTTTCTCCATAATTATAAAAGTGTTTTGATTACATTCTCAAGATTATCAAGGCAGAGCATATTTGGTCCATCGCTCAGTGCATTATCTGGATCAGGGTGTACCTCAAAGAAGTATCCTGTAGCACCAAAAGCCTTTGCAGCAAGCGCCATTGATGGCACAAACTCTCTGTTGCCGCCAGTCTTTCCACCTGCAGCACCTGGACGCTGTACAGAGTGTGTACAATCCATAATTACTCGTGGAGCAATAGCAAGCATATCGGCAATATTTCGGAAGTCTACAACAAGGTTGTTATATCCAAAACTATTTCCGCGCTCTGTAAGCCAAACCTCGCTTGCACCAGACTCTATAGCCTTCTGATAAGGATAGACCATATCAGCACCAGAGAGGAACTGAGCCTTCTTGATATTTACAATCTTGCCGGTCTTTGCAGCAGCAACAAGAAGGTCTGTCTGTCGGCAGAGAAATGCAGGAATCTGTAGTACATCTACAACTTCTCCAGCAACCTCCGCCTGCCAAGCCTCGTGTATGTCAGTTATAAGCTTTAATCCCCACTTGCTCTTTACATCTGCAAGCATCTGCAGTCCGCGCTCTATGCCTACACCACGGTATGATGAGATAGAGGTGCGGTTTGCCTTGTCAAAAGAGGCCTTGAAAATAATCTCGGTGCCCAAGCGATTGTTAATACCTACAATGCGCTCTGCTACAGTATCGAGACACTCGGCGCTCTCAATCACGCACGGTCCCGCAATAAAAATTGGTTTCATTATTTATAAACTTTAATTGTTTCCAGTTTATGCTATTGTAAAGTTTCACTACCAACTGAAATGTCGTAAGCTCTCTCTAAAAAATTGCTCTTGTTGTACATTTGCGGTTTGTAGTACTTTGTGTTAATTAAGTTAAACTTGCCACTGTCATCAATCTGATATACCTTATCTATACGCTGCGCCTCAATGTTATCTTCAATAGTAGAGTTACCCATTATCAGAGTCTCTGATGTTGGCTTAATCTGATAAACGATTACCTGCAAATTCTCGTTTATCTCCCACTTCATCGGCTGATAAATCTCTCCCACATCTACAGCTGATAGAATAGATGCACCTACAGCTATTGAATCAATGTATGTTCCATCTGGCAAAATTGTTACAAGAATATGCTTTCCAAAGTCGCCTTCTCCGAAATATGCAGAAAATAGGATGAAATCTTTAGCAACATTAAACTTCTTATTTATTGAGCTATCTAACCACAATTCACCTTCTTCCAAATTTACCTTCTTGCTATATTGTTTTGTCAGAGCTAAGTCTTCCCAAACATAATTGTCAAAATTGCTTCCAATTACTAAATCTATTGGAAATGCGTAGTCTGATAATGGTAAAGTATCTCTGCAAGAGATATACGGAATATCAAAACTGCGTCTCTCCCAATTTAGATTTCTAATCAAGCGATTTTCTGCCAGACAAGACATATGCAGGAGTGTCAGTGAAAGTATGATAAATATCTTTTTCAAAGTATGATAAATATCTTTTTCATAGTGTAGTGTTTATGCCGTTGGCTAACGGCCAATAGCCTAAAAATTAATAATCTCTGTATTGATTGCTTTGACCTTAGCCTTGTCCATCTTGGTGACTTTGCGGTCGTATGTTACAAAGCCGTTTACCTCACCCTCGACATCTGTTGTCTGCGTGTAGATAGCAGCTGCCATACCCTGTGGTATGAACTTCTTGAGCATTGTAGCATACTTTACATACTCAGCAGTTACCTCGTCTGTATTGTTAAACTGGATATAACCCCAGTTGCGCTTGTTCCACCAGAGGTGATCCTTAATTGGGAAACCGATACCGCCATACTCACCCAGAACCACAACATAGTCAGAGCTGTGGAATGGCATTGATGGTGCAGGGTAGTTGTGAATATCAAGAATATCGCCACACAGACGGAGGTTTCCACCACTTGCTGCGTTGATAAGTCTTGTAGGATCATATGCCGCTGTCCACTCAGCAACGGTCTCTGTGTCAAACTGACCCCAAGCCTCGTTAAATGGTACCCAAACGCCGATTGATGGGAAGAAACGCAGAGCATCCATAATCTGTTGCCACTCCTTGTAGTAGCAGTTCTTCTCCTCGCGTGTTACAGGTGAGTCGCTACCGCCACCAATGTTATTGCGGCCCCACTCTCCCTTATTTTGATATAGTGCAAGGCACGGCATATCCTGCCATACGATAATACCCTCACGGTCACAGTGATAGTACCAACGCGCTGGCTCAACTTTGATGTGCTTGCGGATAGTGTTAAAGCCAAGCTCCTTTGTAAGGATAACATCACTGAGCAATGCCTCGTCTGTTGGAGCGGTGTAGAGTCCATCTGGCCACCAACCCTGGTCCAGTGGACCATACATAAAGATTGGCTTGCCGTTAAGTGTCATACGGAGATGACCTTGATTGTCACGCTCCTTAGCGAACTTGCGAAGAGCAGCATAGGACTTGGCGCTATCTACAACCTTACCATTCTGCTCAAGGGTTATGTTGAGGTCATAGAGGTGTGGCTTCTCAGGGCTCCAAAGTTTTGCATCAATAATAGGTAGTATAGCGCGAGAACCGCAGCTAACCTTTGTTGAGTAGACTACCTTGTCGCCAGCCTTAACCTCAATGTTTAGTATTCCATTGTTATTTGCACACTCAATATCTGCGTAGATCTCGCCACGAACAATGTCGCAGTCAGTTGCTATACCTTTTATATTATTAGCCTTAGAAATTGGCTCAATCCATACGGTCTGCCAAATACCAGATACGGCAGTGTACCAAATACCACTTGGGTTAAGGCGCTGCTTGCCTACAGGGTGGTGTACACTGTCTGTTGGATCCCAAACACGAACAGTAAGCTTCTGCTCGCCCTTCTTCAGTGCTGCAGTAATATCCATAGAGAACGGCGCATAACCACCAGTATGGCTACCTACAAGAATGTCGTTTACATAGACATCTGCACTCCAATCTACCGCACCAAAGTTGAGCATAACACTCTGTGACGCCCACTTTGCAGGTACAGTAAATGTGCGCTCATACCAGAGAATATCTGTTGGCTTGAGAGTCTTCTGTACGCCAGAGAGTGCCGACTCAATTGCAAAAGGTACCAGAATCTGCCCCTCAAAAGTACTTGGCTTTGCGGTATTAAACGGTGTAATAGCATAGCTCCATAATCCGTTGAGGTTTAGCCACAACTCACGCTCAAGTTGTGGACGAGGATACTCCGGCAGAACATTCTGTGGGTCAATTGTCTCTGCCCACTGTGTTCTAATCTTGTCGCCTGCAATTTTCCACTCAGCAGTAGCTGTAGATATCATAGCCACAGCTAAAAGCAGTGATAAAAGGTTCTTCTTCATAATAGAGTTTATTTTAGATTTTTCAAAAATTCTTCTGCTCGGGCAAGATCCTCAGGGGTATCAATGCCAATAGTCTCAACATCTGAGATGCCCACTCCAATTCTGTAACCATTCTCAAGCCAGCGTAACTGCTCTAATGACTCAGCAATCTCAAGCGATGACTGTGGTAGGGCAGTAACCTCTCCAAGCACCTTTGTGCGGAAACCGTATATACCTATGTGCTTATAGAATGTATGACGGCTGAGCCACTGCTCCTTCTCTACACCGCGTAGATAGGGAACAATAGAGCGAGAGAAGTACAATGCGTGCATTGAGCTGTCTACTACAACCTTTGGAGAGTTCGGATTCTCTAAAGCGGCAAAGCCATCCTCAGCTGAGAATGGCTTTACAAGTGTAGCAATATCTGTATTTGGATTGTCAAAGCAGGCTTTGAGTGCAAGTAGCTGTGAAGGCTGTATAAACGGCTCGTCGCCCTGTACATTTATCACAACATCTGCCTCTACGCCATACTTCTGATATGCCTCCCAGCAACGGTCTGTGCCACTGCGGTGAGCAGTAGATGTCATCTCTACCTTGCCACCAAAAGCCTTAACGGCATCATATATGCGCTGGTCATCAGTAGCCACTACCGCGTCGTCAATAGTGCCCGATACCTGTTCGTATACTCGCTCAATGACCATTTTGCCACCAAGCATTGCAAGCGGTTTTGCAGCAAAGCGTGTGCTGGCGTACCTTGCAGGGATAATTGCTATAAATTTCATACTATTCAAGTGCTAATTCAAGTACCTGCTCATTAGTCTGTACATAGTGGAATGTTATACCCTCTAAATACTCGCTCTTGATCTCCTCTACATCCTTTCGGTTCTGCTCTGGAACAAGAATGGTGTGAATACCGGCGCGCTTTGCAGCAAGAACCTTCTCCTTAACGCCTCCGATAGGGGTAACACGACCACGCAGCGTAGTCTCACCAGTCATTGCAATGCGCTCACGCACCTTGCGACCAGTAAATGTGGATACTATTGATGTAATCATCGTAATACCAGCGCTTGGGCCATCCTTAGGGGTAGCACCCTCTGGAACGTGGATGTTAAGGTCGTTCTTCTCAAACATCTCTGGGTCAATGCCAAGCTCCTTGTGGTGAGCCTTAACCCACTCAAAGGCTATTGTTGCAGACTCCTTCATCACATCACCAAGATTTCCTGTCAGTGATAGCTTGCCCTTGCCCGGTGTGAGTATTGACTCAATGTAGAGTATATCTCCACCAACACTTGTCCACGCAAGACCTGTAACAACGCCAACCATATCCTTAATCTCATACTGGTCGTTGATAAATTTAGCCTTGCCAAGTATTCGTACAACATCCTCAGATGTTATCTCTGGCGTAAACTGCTCCTCAAAGGCGATGTTCTTTGCACGGTGGCGAGCAATCTTTGCTAAACACTTGTCAAGTGAACGAACACCAGACTCGCGAGTGTAGTCAGAGATAATCTGCTGTAGCACCTCGTTTGTAAAGGTCATATCGCCACTCTTCAAGCCGTGCGCCTCGCTCTGTTTTGCAATCAGGTGGTTCTGTGCAATCTGAATCTTATCCTCAAGGATATATCCAGAGATGTTTATCAGCTCCATACGGTCGCGCAGTGCGGGATTTATTGCGCCAATGTCGTTGGCAGTTGCGATAAATAGAACCTTTGACAGATCGTACTCTACATCCAGATAGTTATCGTGGAATGTAGTGTTCTGCTCAGGGTCAAGAACCTCAAGTAGCGCCGATGATGGGTCTCCGTGGTTAGAGACGGTCATCTTATCTACCTCGTCAAGGATAATAACAGGGTTTGATGAGCCACAACGCTTTATGGTCTCAATTACACGGCCTGGCATAGCACCAATGTATGTACGACGGTGACCACGAATCTCCGACTCGTCGTGAAGACCACCGAGGGCAATTCTGCCAAACTTACGACCTAAGGCTGTAGCAACACTCTTTCCGAGCGAGGTCTTACCAACTCCCGGAGGGCCATAGAGGCAGATGATAGGTGACTTAAGGTCGCCCTTAAGTTTGATTACAGCAAGGTGCTCAAGGATTCTATCTTTAACCTCCTCAAGGCCAAAGTGGTCGGCATCAAGCTGCTCACGAGCGCAGTTAAGATCAAGGTTATCCTTTGTAACCTCATCCCACGGAAGGTCGAGCATAAGGTTGAGATATGTCATCTGTATAGAGTACTCGGCAATAGCTGGGTTTAATCTCTCAAGCTTTGCTACCTCCTTCTCAAATATCTCAGCAACCTCCTTCTTCCACACCTTCTTCTTTGCAGCCTCACGAAGACGCTCAACATCGCCATTTACATCGTCGCCAAGCTCCTCCTGTATTGTACGCATCTGCTGCTGGAGGTAGTAGTCTCGCTGCTGCTTGTCTATCTCGGTCTTTACCTTCTCCTGAATCTCCTGCTTAAGCTCAAGAAGTTGCTGCTCGCGGATAAGTATCTCAAGGAGCTTGCGAGAGCGTGCAAGAAGTCCTGGTGCCTCAAGAAGCGCCTGACGGTCGTCGTCAGAGAACTCAAGGTTAGAGCAGATAAAGTTTATAGTGCCGCGCTGTGAATCTATGTTCTTAATGGCAAATGACGCCTCCTTTGGCATAGTAGGTGAGATGCTAATAATGCGTAGCGCACTATCACGCACAGCCTCTACAAGGGCGTTAAACTCTGGGTTGTTCTTGTCTGGAGCGGAGTCTAATAGGGTAGTCACTGTAGCCTTAAAGAATGGCTCTGTAGAGATATACTCTCCCACCTCAATCTTCTCAAGACCAGAGAGTATGACAGTGAGGTTGCCGTTTGGCATCTCAAGAATCTTGAGAATGCGAGCAGCGGTACCTACACGGTGCATATCGTCTGGTGTTGGGGTCTCAATCTCTGGGTTGCGCTGTAGTACTGCGCCGAGCAGACCGTCGCCAGCATTTACAGCACGCACAAGCGCAATACTCTTCTCTCTACCCACTGTAATAGGTGTTATCGCACCTGGAAAGAGAACAGAGTTACGCAGAGTAAGTATTGGTAGAATCTCTGGAAGATTGACCTGCTCAACAGTGTCATCATCTCCAGAGACGATTGGAATTGCCTGGAACTTTCTATCTGCAAGGTCTGCAGGAAATCCCTTGTCATCAAATAAATTATCGAAATCCTCTTTTTTCATACTCATCTTTTGTCTATTACCCATTTATGGGTACAGTTATAATCGTACAAAGATAATACTTTTTCTTTGTAGTTCAATAGATAAACGCTAAAAAATATCTTTTATGTATAAATAGTAGTATGATTTGTGCTTTTTTACAATAAAAGTTTCTATCTTTGCAGTTTGAATAATTGTATGGTTTGAAAATACAAAAAACACTATAAGATATGCAGATAGCAGATAAGTACTCTCCACAGGAGATTGAACAGAAGTGGTACGACTACTGGGTAGACCACAATCTTTTCCATTCAGAGCCAGATGAGCGCGAGCCGTATACAATCGTTATTCCGCCACCAAATGTTACCGGTATGCTCCATATGGGTCATATGCTTAACAATACGCTTCAGGATGTTTTGGTGCGTCGTGCTCGTATGCTTGGTAAGAATGCTTGCTGGGTTCCAGGTACTGACCACGCAAGTATCGCTACAGAGGCTAAGGTCGTAGCAAAGCTTAAGGCAGAGGGTATTGATAAGTCTTCACTGACTCGCGAGCAGTTCCTTGCTCACGCTTGGGAGTGGAAAGAGAAGCACGGTGGTATTATCCTCAAGCAGCTCCGTAAGCTTGGTGCTTCTTGCGATTGGGATCGTACTTGCTTTACTATGGATGAGCCTCGCACTCAGAGCGTTATTAAGGTCTTCTGTGACCTCTATAACAAGGGCAAGATCTACCGTGGTGTGCGTATGGTACACTGGGATCCATCTGCTCAGACAGCTCTTTCTGATGAGGAGGTAATATACAAGGAGTCACAGGGTAAGCTCTACTACTTGCGTTATAAGCTTGAGGGTACAGATCGCAATATTATCGTTGCTACAACCCGCCCAGAGACAATTTTGGGTGATAGCGCGGTGTGTCTTAATCCTAACGACCCTCGCTATGCGGATGTTCCAGAGGGTGCTCGCGTGATTGTTCCGCTTGTAGGTCGCTCTATTCCAATTATTCGCGACGAGTATGTAGACATTGAGTTCGGTACAGGTGCTCTGAAGGTTACACCTGCACACGATGTTAATGACTATATGCTGGGTGAGAAGTATGGTCTTGAGACAATTGATATTTTCAATGATAACGGTACTATCAACGATAAGGTTGGTCTCTATGTAGGTATGGACCGCTTTGAGTGCCGTAAGCAGATTGAGAAGGATCTTGAGGCTGCAGGTCTTATGGAGAAGACTGAGGCTTACACAAATAATGTGGGTTACTCTGAGCGTACAGGCGTTGCTATTGAGCCAAAGCTCTCTATGCAGTGGTTTATGTCTATGTCTGAGATTGCAAAGCCTGCAACAAAGGCCGTTCTTGAGGATGTAATCCGCTTTGTGCCAGAGAAGTATAAGAATACCTACCGCCACTGGATGGAGAATATCAAGGATTGGTGTATCAGCCGTCAGCTCTGGTGGGGTCAGCGCATCCCTGCATACTATCTTCCAAAGGGTGGTTATGTGGTAGCTGAGACTGCAGAAGAGGCTCTTGTTCTTGCACAGCAGAAGAGTGGCGACGCTACTCTTACCCTTGCCGACCTTCGTCAGGATGAGGATGTGCTCGACACTTGGTTCAGCTCTTGGTTGTGGCCAATCTCTGTCTTTGATGGTATTCGTAACCCTGATAATGAGCAGATTCGCTACTACTATCCAACAAACGATCTTGTAACTGGTCCAGATATCATCTTCTTCTGGGTGGCTCGTATGATTATGTCGGGCTATGAGTATCGCGGTCAGATGCCATTCCGCAATGTATACTTTACAGGTATTGTTCGCGACAAGATTGGTCGTAAGATGAGTAAGCAGCTTGGTAACTCTCCGGATCCACTCGATCTTATTGCTAAGTATGGCGCTGATGGTGTTCGTGTGGCTATGATGCTCTGCTCAAGTGCTGGTAATGACCTTATGTTTGACGATTCGCTCTGCGAGCAGGGTCGTAACTTTGGAAATAAGATTTGGAATGCATACCGCCTTATCAATGGTTGGAGCGTAGATGAGTCTCTTGCTCAGAGTGAGAATAATGCTGTGGGCGTGGCTTGGTTCCGCGCTAAGCTTAATGCTGCACTTGCTGAGATTGAGGAGAACTTCAAGAACTATCGTATCTCTGAGGCTCTTATGGTTGCATATAAGCTCTTCTGGGATGACTTTAGCGGTTGGTACCTTGAGATTGTTAAGCCAGCATACGGTACTCCAGCAGATAAACTTACTGTAGAGCAGACAAAGGCCTTCTTTGAGCAGTTGATGCTTGTTCTACATCCATTTATGCCATTCGTTACTGAGGAGATTTGGCAGGATCTTGCACCTCGTGCTCAGGGCGAGTCTATTATGGTTAGCCCAATGCCAAAGGTTGAGGCTGCTGATGAGACTCTTCTTGCCCGTTTTGCCCTTGTTCAGGAGGTTGTATCTAATATTCGTAATATCCGCAAGCAGAAGAACCTTGCACAGAAGGAGGCTCTTGAGCTGAAGGTTATTGTTGATGACAACTATCCTCGTGAGGCTGAGGCTGTGATTGTTAAGATGGGTAACCTCTCGGCTGTAAATGCAGTTACAGAGAAGAATGCTACTGATGCAGGTTTTATTGTTAAGACTACACAGTACTTTGTCCCTATGGGCGATAATGTGAATGTTGAGGAGGAGATTGCAAAGCTTGAGAAGGATCTTGCTTACTACGAGGGCTTCCTTGCCTCTGTGATGAAGAAACTCTCTAACGAGCGCTTTGTAAACTCTGCACCAGCACAGGTTGTTGCTAACGAGCGTGCTAAGCAGGCAGATGCCGAGGCAAAGATTGCTGCTATCCGTGAGCAGCTCGTGGCACTAAAGTAGTCTATCACTTAAATAGAAAAGACCTTCCAGAACTCTCTGGAGGGTCTTTTTGTTTTACTCTCTATCTTGAGACTAATAACCCGCCTTCTTAGCAGCCTTCTTTACTGCTGGAGAGTTGAGGTAGGCCTTCATTTTATCTGGATAGTCGCTTGAGATGTAGTCAATGCGGTGCTTAACTGCCCAGTCGACAACCTCTGGATGGTTTACAATCCATAGGGTGGTCTCAATACCCTTTGCTTGGCACTGGTCTACAAGGTGCGGCATATTCATAAATACATACATACTGTAAGACATTCCTGAAATTCTATCGGTAGCAAGAACATCTGCGTCAACCTTTGTAGAGAGTGAGCTGTTAAGATAGAGCACAGGTCTACCTGGTGCAAGTCGCACGCACTCCTTGCAGGCGTGATAGCTGAATGATGTAAACTCCATCTGCTCCATCATACCAAGCTCGTTGATAGTCGCAATGAGAATCTCAATAATCTTTGTCTCAATCTCTGGGGTTGCGTGCTTCTTAATCTCACAAATCTGCTTGAGATTTGGCTGTTTCTTTGCCTCGGCGAGCCACTCACGCAGCGTAGGAACTTTGTTTCCGTTTGGAAGTGTGACCTTCTGAATTTCAGCCCAAGTGTCCTTTTGTGCATCTAAATTTGTACCTAAAATCTTAGAGCCGTGGGCAACAATAACCTCGCCATCGGCCGTAAGGTTGATGTCAAACTCTACGCCATATAACCCACCTAACTTCTGCGCGTTATGTAGGGCGGCTATGGTATTCTCGTCAGCTCCTGGAGCCTTGTAGAATCCACGGTGGGCAACTAACTTTGGTTGAGCGATAACTGTTGTTGTGACAGCAAGGGCAATAAGTGTACAAATAATCTTCTTCATAGATATAGGTTAATGTTTTATACAATCAATAATGGTCTTTTGTAGGGCGTCAACAATTGACAGTTTGACATATGTACGACGCACGGCAAGGGCAATCTTTCGGGAATAAGCACCCTTAATAAGAGACTTGACCTGGCGAGAGTGCTCCTTGCCTATATACTCAATTGCCATCTCTGGGATAATCGTAATATTGTTTGTGCAGTCAACAATACGCATAAGAGTGTCAAGAGAGCCTGACTCAAAGTAGTATCGCGACTGGGTGCTTTTGTGTGCTTGACAGAGTTCAAGTACCTGGTCTCGCATACAGTTTCCGCGACTTAGTAGAACTAACTCGCGCATATCTATATCCGATAGCATAATGTTACTCTTCTTGTAGAGAGAGTTTGACGGCGAGACATATGCAAAGAAGCGGTCATCAAAGAGCTCATACTCTGTAAACTCGTCTCCGCAAGTGCCACCAGCTACAAGCGCAACATCTATTCGGTCGCGATTCATCTGCTCTACAAGCTGCTCTGTGTGCATCTCCCTTACCTCAAGTTCTACCTTAGGGTAGCGAGAGAGAAACTCGGGGATAAATTTGTGTAGAAGGTATGGAGCAATAGTTGGAATAACACCCAAACGGATTCTACCAGCAATCTCACCCTTGAATTGCTGAACAACCTCCTTAATAGAGTTGTACTCCCTTAACGCCTCACGAGCCTGCTGAAGCACAACCTCGCCCGCCTCTGTTGGCACTACGGGCTTTTTTGAACGGTCCAGCAACATTACACCAAGCTCACTCTCAAGAGCCTTAATCTGCATACTCAGTGAGGGCTGGGTGACAAAACAGTGGTCAGCAGCAATAGAGAAACTGCCGAAGTTTGCAACGGCAAGAAGATACTCAAGTTGGATGATTGTCATAATTTAGTGCTTATTATTCAGAACAAAGGTATAAAAATAATTGATAAAGCGCAAATTTTTTTCGTTTTTGTATCCTAAATGCCAACATTGCCCTCTAATGTTTTGAAGGAATGAAATATTTTCATAAATTTGCAAGCTATAAATTAGAACCAATCTATAAACTATGAAGAGATTTTTATTTGTTATTTCGTTGCTCTTTGCCTCTACTGCTTTTGCACAGACTATGCGAGAGCAGATTGCTGCAAATCCTAACTTGGCTGGCGGTATCTATACAGCCTATATGGTAACAGAGCAGACTCCTGTAGCGCCTCCAAAGGGTTACAAGCCATTCTATATTTCACACTATGGCAGACACGGCTCTCGCTATCAGACAGCGCAAGAGAAGTACGATCAGCCAGCACAGCTCCTTGATCAGGCATATAAGGATGGTAAACTTACAGAGCTCGGTGTTAGCCTTATGCAGCGTGTGAAGGTTATTGCTCAGGACGCACATATGCGTGCTGGAGACCTCTCTCCACGAGGCGAGAGAGAGCATCGTGGTATTGCTGAGCGTATGGCAACTCTTTATCCAGAGGTCTTTACTGCAAAGAATAGAAATAATATCACCTGTTTCTCATCTCCATCAGTTCGTAGCGTGATTAGTATGGCGGCCTTCACTGAGCGATTGAAGGAGATTCACCCTGCGCTAAATATTACTCGCTACGCAAGTAATCACGACATCCATATTACTCGCCCAGAGAAGAATATGGATACCTTCTACAAGACAGCCCGCACAATGGCTAAAAAGTATCAGCAGCAGCATACTGATGACAAGGCCTTTATATGCCGTCTGTTTAATGACTATGATTATGCCTTTGACCAGATCTGCAAGGTTTATAATAGTACTGATACTCACCTCTTTATGGGTAATATGCACGACTTGGCAATGATTGTCCAGAATTTTGACAATCTGCCAGAGTTGCACGATATCTTTACTGAGCCAGAGCGCTATCAGATGTGGCACCTTTTTAACATTCGCCGCTATCTTACATATGGCCCTTCTATTGACTTTGGAGATGTTCGTAATCAGGACGGTAAACTACTGTTGAGAGATATTATTGAGCGCGCAGATGATGTTGTCTCTGGTAAGGCTGCAGACCAGGCAGCTACACTTCGTTTCGGCCACGACTCTGCGGTAATTCCGTTGTTGGCAATTATGCACGCTGAGGGTTGTGATGGTCGCGTCTCTTTTGCAGAGATTGAGAGACTGCCTGAGGTTTGGTGCGATAGCCGTATTACATCTATGTCTGTCAATGTACAGTTTATCTTCTATCGTAACAAGAAGGGTGATGTTCTTGTCCGTATGCTGCACAGCGAGCGAGATATAAAAATTCCTGTCAAAACAGATAATTATCCATTCTATCGCTGGGAGGACTTTAAGGCCTACTGCCTGTCACAGTGCCGACCAGAGGCTCGATAGTTAGATACCGTCTTGCATTTTTGAATTCTTGTATTTATCTTTGTAGTTTAAATGCACTAATTTAATAGAGAAACAATGGGAAAAATTATACTTACCGGTGACCGTCCAACAGGTCGTCTACACTTAGGCCACTTTGTAGGCTCACTCTCTCGCCGTGTAGAGTTGCAGAACTCTGGCGAGTTTGAGAAGATTTTTATTATGATTGCTGACGCTCAGGCTCTGACTGATAATGCAGATAATCCAGACAAGGTGCGCCAGAATGTTATTGAGGTTGCCCTTGACTACCTCTCTTGTGGTATTGATCCGGCGGTCTCAACAATCTTTATTCAGTCTCAGGTTGCTGAACTTTGCGAGCTTGCGTTCTACTATATGAACCTCGTTACAGTCTCTCGTTTGCAGCGTAATCCAACAGTAAAGACTGAGATTAAGATGCGCGGCTTCTCGGATGATGTTGCAGAGGGTGATACAACACAGAAGAAGGGTATTCCGGTAGGTTTCTTTACATATCCTATCTCTCAGGCGGCAGATATTACAGCTTTCAAGGCTACAACAGTGCCTGTAGGAGAGGATCAGGAGCCAATGATTGAGCAGACTCGTGAGATTGTTCACAAGTTCAACTCTATCTATGGTCCAGTTCTGGTTAACCCAGAGATTCTTCTGCCAACAAATAGCGCTTGTATGCGTCTGCCTGGTACAGATGGTAAGGCAAAGATGAGCAAGTCGCTTGGCAACTGTATCTACCTCTCTGATACCGAGAAGGAGGTAAAGCAGAAGGTTATGGGTATGTATACCGATCCAAACCACCTCAGAGTAGAGGATCCTGGTCAGGTTGAGGGCAACTGCGTCTTTACTTATCTTGATGCATTCTGCCGTCCAGAGCACTTTGCGCTATACCTTCCAGAGTACGAGAATCTTGATGCGCTGAAAGATCACTACCGTCGTGGCGGTCTTGGCGATGTTAAGTGTAAGAAGTTCCTTATAGCAATTCTTAATGAGCTTCTTGCTCCATTCCGTGAGCGTAGAGCCTATTGGGAGCAGAATATTGAGGAGGTATATCGTATCCTTGAGCAGGGCTCAGCTGCAGCTCGCGCTGTTGCAGCTCAGACTCTTAACGAGGTACGCGATGCAATGAAGATTAACTATTTTGCAGACCAGCAGCTTATTGCTGAGCAGGCTGCACGCTATAAGGCAGAGCATAAGTAGCATACAATGGAGATTATTGAAGAGTCCAAATATATCAAACCAGCAGGTAGAGAGAAGATCTACCGCTGGTTTTTGCGCCTAACACAGCGACTTAGTGAGCGACAGATGCTCGCTATACTTGCTGTGGTTGTTGGTGCGCTGGCGGGTCTGGGTACATATCTTTTTGAGGTCTTGTTGCACCTAATTAAGGATTGTCTGGTCAACTGGTTTGATGTTGATACTTTTCATATTCTCTACCTGATTTATCCCGGTATAGGAATTGTTCTTGCCACACTCTTTGTTAAATATATTGTCAAAGATAATATCTCGGAGGGTGTGACGCGAGTACTATATGCAATGTCAAGTCGTGGCTCACGCATTGCTGGCCATAACTGCTGGACATCTGTAGTAGGTGGAGCAACAACAATCGGTTTTGGAGGCTCTGTAGGTCCTGAGGCACCTATTGTGCTTACAGGTGCTGCTATTGGCTCAAATGTTGGTAAGCTCGCCAAGCTAAACTATCGCAATATCACACTTTTACTCTGTTGTGGCGCGGGTGCTGCTGTGGCGTCAATCTTCAAGGCTCCTATTACGGGCGTGGTCTTTGTGCTTGAGATTCTTATGCTCGACATTACCTCTGCAAGTGTTATTCCGCTGCTTATATCATCTATTACTGCGACAACACTTGCAATTGTGCTTCGTGGCTGGGATCCAATTATCTCTGTAACACTCTCTGCTTCAGATGCCTTTCAGATTAAGCAGATACCACTCTTTATTCTTCTTGGATGTATATGTGGCGCTGTGTCATACTACTTTACAAGTGCCAATGCGCTGATTGGAAAAAGAGTTGGTGCTATTAAGAATCAGTACAAGAAGTGGCTTATTGGTGGTGGAGTCTTAGGTCTGCTGATATTCCTCTTTCCACCTCTTTATGGTGAGGGATATGAGGCTTTTGTGTCACTTATGCACGGCGATAAGCAGACAATCTTTGAGCGTTCGCTCTTCTACTCTTTTAAGGATATAGATTGGGTAGTGCTGATTTACATCATCGCCACAATGCTCTTTAAGGTTATTGCTACAGCTACAACAAACGCCTCTGGTGGTGTTGGAGGAACATTTGCTCCATCTCTCTTTGTGGGTGCATTTACCGGTGCATCGTTAGCGCTGTTCTGCCAACTTTGCTTTGGTTGGGATATATCAATAGCCTCATTTACCCTTGTTGGTATGGCAGGTGTTATGGCGGGTGTTATGAATGCTCCGCTAACATCAATATTCCTTATTGCTGAGTTGTCAAATGGCTATGGTCTATTTATCCCGCTGATGATTGTTGCTTGTATAGCTTTTGCTGTAGGTTACTATCTTGATCCAGACTCTATCTATACAAAGCGTCTTAGAGTTAAGGGTGAGCTGCTGACCCACGATAAGGATAAGTCTGTACTTGTCTTTTTGAAACTTGATGAGCTTATGGAGACCGACTTTGTGCGCCTGCGTGAGAGTGCAACTCTTGGCGATGTGGTCTCTATTATCACTACTGCGCGAAGAAATATATTCCCGGTAATCGATAATTTTGGTCATCTGCTTGGTATTGTTCAGCTTGATGATTTGCGTGAGGATATGTTCAAGCACGAGAAGTGGGGCAACTCTATTACCACCTATATGATTCAGCCGCCAGATAGAATACTTGAAAAGGAGCAGATTCAGGAGGTGCTTCCGCGTTTTGATAATAACCACACTTGGATGTTACCTGTTGTAGATAAGGAGAATCGTTTTAAGGGCTTTATCTCTAAGTCCAGAATACTTAATGCTTATAGAGAACAACTTGTAAATATTTCACAATAATGGGCAAAATAAAGTTAGTAATGCTCGACTTTGATGGCACTATTGCCGACTCTTTTGCCAGCGTGATTAGCTGCGCTGGAAAGATGTGTAAAGATGCCGGAATACCTTTTGATAAGAGCGTTATTGAGAACAATATGGGATGTACTACAGAGAGCTGTATTTCGCTTATCTCTGGTAGTTCTGACCCTGAGGTTATTGAGCGACTTACAGCGGCTTATAATGTAATTTATAGAAGAGAGGGTCTTGATATGATAGAGCTCTTTGATGGCGTTCTGGATACTGTAAAGAGCCTCCACCAGAAGGGTGTAAAGTTCGCTATCACATCAAATAATGTCGTTCCGGCAATCTCTTATGTTGTTGAGAGATTGGGACTTATGCCTTATTTAGACTGTATCGTTGGCGTTGAGTGCGTAGAGCACGGAAAACCAGAGCCAGATATCGCTTTTGAGGCCTTGCGTCGTACAGGTGTTTCGCCAGACGAGGCTGTTGCCGTTGGTGATTCTGTCTTTGATATGAGTATGGGTCGCGGAGCGGGATGTCACTGCTGCGGTGTGAGCTACGGCTGTGATAGTGTTGAAACTCTAACCAAGAATGGCGCGGAGTGGGTTATTGATAGCTTCTGTGAATTGGAGAAAATTGTACTCGGATAATGGCTGCACCTGTAATTACAATCTATACTGACGGCTCGTCTCTTGGTAACCCTGGTAAGGGAGGTTATGGTGTGGTGCTTATTAGCGGACCGCATCGTAAGGAGCTCTCTGCAGGCTTCCGACTGACAACAAACAATCGTATGGAGCTGATGGCAGTATGCGTTGCACTTGAGGCGTTGAAATTCGAGGGCTCTGAGGTTACTATCTATTCCGATTCTAAGTATGTGGTTGATGCAGTGACTCAGCGTTGGGTCTTTGGCTGGGCAAAAAAGGGCTTCAGTGGTAAGAAAAACCCCGATTTATGGATGCGCTTTCTTACTGTTTACCGTAAGCACAATGTCCGTTTTGTCTGGGTAAAAGGTCACGCAGAGACCGTTGAGAATAACCGTTGTGATACTCTTGCAGTTGCTGCGGCAAACGGTGCGGTGCTTCTTGAGGATACGGGATACCAACCAGAATAAAATAGGCTTCGCAACTGCGAAGCCTAATCTTTTATAGAGTGGGGCTACTTAGTCAATAATAAACTTTCGTGTGGTAGGGTCGATAATCTCAATTCGCACAACCATAGTGTTGTCAGGTAGAAGCTGCTCAACCTTCTCAGGCCACTCTACAAGACAGAGGTCGCCAGAATAGAAATACTCCTCATATCCCATATCAAAGGCCTCGCCTATGGAGTTAATGCGATAGAAATCAAAGTGGTAAACCGCCTGCTCGTTAGCCGTATAGTATTGATTTACAAGTGCAAAAGTAGGACTTGTTACTGTGTCTTGTGAGCCAGTGCGCTCCATTATTGCGCTGATAAGTGTTGTCTTTCCCGCACCCATAGGGGCAAAAAATGCAACAACATTTCTGCCATCAAGTGACTCCAAGACGGCATCGGCCACCTTGTCCAAATCTGATAGAGAGTCAATTATAATCTCCATATTAGAACATTATACCAATTTTAACCTGTACAGAGCCCATAGATGGTTTGCCCAGGTCAATATTGTTTACCTTCTGCATATTGTATCCAACCTGAGCCTTGAAAACACCCCAGACAATACCTACGGCAGGGGCAATTGTAAGACCAGCGTCGTTGTCTATATCACCAGTAACGCCAACACCCATACCAACATCGCAACTAATAAATGGACTAACCTTCTCAGAGACAGGGTAGTAACCCTTAAGGTTTAGGTATACAGGTACAATAGCCTCGCTACTATCGTCAAAGTTGTAGTAGAAGTCAAAACCTGCACCAATACCTGTAGAGAAGTATTTTCCAACCTTTATACCCTGGATGGTGTGGATATTTACTCGCTCTGAGGCGCTCTTTCCAATACCAAAAGAGTAACCCAGATCAACCTCGCCCTGATATGAAACTATACCCTTGGCACTTGCCATACCGACAGCCAATGTAAGTAGTCCAAAAAGTAGATATATTCTTTTCATAACCTCAATATGTTAATGTTTTGGCAAATATAATAAAAATCGTGCAAAACACAAAAATCATTAGATTAAAAATCTAATACAACCTTAAAGTATGCAGCTCCGGATGCCTCTGCAGCGGCAAGTCCAATCTCAGAATCCTCAAAAATAATTGTCTGAGCAGCAGTTACACCCGCCATCTCCATAGCCTTTATAAAACAGTCTGGCGCAGGTTTTGAAATGGCGACATCATCAGATGATAGTAGCCCATCTATCTGATTTTCAATGCCTAAGTACTTCATTGCATTGGTGATGTTGCTAATATGGCCTGTAGATACAATCATTGCTTTGCCGCCATTTGCTCTAAATTGCTGGACAAAGTCCCACAGTGGTTTATTCAGTGTAACCATATCAAAATGGGTGGGGTAGATTGCCACCTTTCGCTCGCGTATGCGCTTCATCTGCACTGGGTCAGTAATGCCAATGTCAGCAAGAAACTCGGGGCAGCGTAGGCCGAAGTACCTCTTGCGATACTCCTCCATTGTGATTGTTATGCCCTCTTCGGCAAGCGCTTCAATATACGATGTAGCATTTGCTCGTCCTGTATTTGCTACAGTGCCGTCAAAATCAAGTAGTAGTAGTTTTATCTCCATTAGTCAAATGATTGCATTCCCGACTGTGCTATGCGGAGCATCTTCTGATACTCGTCGGGTGTAAGTTCCATAAAAAAGTAGTGAATAGGATCCACTCTCATACCCTCATATCTAACCTCATAGTGTAGGTGTGGAGATAGCGAGAGGCCTGAGTTGCCCGATAGCGCAATAATATCTCCTCGGCGCACCTTCTGGCGACGCTTTACCTTTGCCTTTTGTAGGTGGCTGTATGATGTTGTGTATCCATTTCCGTGGTCTATTACAACAGTTATACCAGATGTAGAGGTCTTGCCAAGCACCTCTTTTACAACACCATCTGCAGTGGCAAAAATACTCTCACCCTCGGGTATTGTGTAGTCTACACCCTGATGAGATTGTAGCGTGCGATAGAATGGGTGCATAAGCATACCGTAACCAGCAGTAAGCAGTGTCAGCTGATGGTTAATTACAGGTTGAATAGATGGTATATTGTTGCTCTTATTTGCTAACGAATCAAGTCTACTCTGTAGAGTAGAGTAGGTCTGGTCTAATTGTGTAAGTAGCTGCTCAAGATTGTCGGTCTGTGTCCTGAGATTTTTGAGCATACGACCCTTAGTCTGGTTTAGTAGTTTTTCGTGTAGTGCAACTCGCTGCTGCTCGTAGTCGGAGTTAAAGTCGTAAGGTGTTGATTCAAAGAGTATTCCGAAGATATTTCTATCTCGCTCAATGACATTGTTTACCACCATATTTAGTGAGTCATATCTTGCGCTCAGAGCCTGATATTCAGCCCTCATTTTGTCTGTTGAGTGGCGTAGTTCATACTCGGCAGGAGTGTCAAAAAGTAGTGAGAAAATAGCAAAATATACCACCGCAGCACCTACCCAAGTGAGCAGTGTTGTGACAAATTTTGTAATCTTATTTTTAGGTTTTCGTGCCATATTTGCTACTCTGTTTCAAGGTCGGTGTGCTTCATCTTCTCCATCAACATCTTATACTCGTCTGAGCTCATATTGCGGTTGAAGTAGTTTACTGGATTTACGTGACGGCCCATATAAATTACCTCATAGTGCAAGTGTGGACCGGTAGATCCACCAGTAGAACCTACAAGACCGATTAGCTGTCCTCTGCTAACGCGATCACCCTCCTTGACTAAAATTCTGTCAAGATGGGCATATCGTGTCTGATAGCCAAACTCGTGGTTCAGTAGTATCTGCTGACCA
>JAFOYS010000383.1 GCA_017391435.1 Alistipes sp.
CGAACTTCTCCACGCGGGCGAGGGTAAGGGTAACGACTTCCTTGGTTGGATTACTCTTCCATCAGAGATTGACGAGGCTCATCTTGCCGCTATCAACGCTCAGGCTGCAAAGCTGCGTGAGGTTGCTCAGGTTGTTATCTGCATCGGTATCGGTGGCTCATATCTGGGTGCTAAGGCCGTTATTGATGCCATGACCAACTCCTTTGAGCTTCTTCACAAGAGCCACAAGAACCCTATCGTTCTTTTCGCTGGTCAGAACATCTCTGAGGACTATTTAGGTGAGATGATGGAGGCTCTTAAGGATTACTCTATCGCCACTATCGTTGTCTCAAAGTCTGGTACTACTACCGAGCCAGCTATCGCCTTCCGCATCGTTAAGGAGGAGATTGAGCGTCGCTATGGTAAGGAGGGTGCAAAGAACCGCATCGTAGCTATTACCGACAAGGCTCGTGGTGCTCTGAAGACCCTTGCAACTCAGGAGGGCTATCCAACATTTGTTATTCCTGACAATGTAGGTGGTCGCTTCTCTGTTCTCTCTCCTGTAGGTCTTCTTCCGCTTGCTGTAGGTGGTGTGGATATCGCAGAGCTTGTTGCTGGTGCAAAGGCTGTAGAGCAGAGCACAAAGGCTGGCAGCGCTTATGAGGAGAATATCTCTGCACAGTATGCTGCAGTTCGTAACGCACTTTACCGCGCTGGTAAGAAGATTGAGATTCTCGGTTCATACGAGCCTAAGCTTGTAAATATCAACGAGTGGTGGAAGCAGCTCTATGGCGAGAGCGAGGGTAAGGATGGCAAGGGTATCTACCCAGCATCTGTAACCCTTACTGCAGACCTTCACTCTATGGGTCAGTATATTCAGGATGGCGAGCGCACACTTTTTGAGACTATCATCTCTGTAGCTGCTCCAAAGTACGATGTTCGCGTATGCTCTGACGAGGAGAATCTTGACGGTCTTAACTACCTTGCAGGTCGCCGCCTGAGCGATATCAACAGTATGGCTGAGCTCGGTGTAAAGATTGCACACGTAGACGGTGGTGTTCCTAACCTTCGCGTAGAGATTCCTGCAATCAACGAGCGCACTCTGGGCGCCCTTATCTACTTCTTTGAGAAGGCTTGCGGCATTAGCGGCTATATGCTTGGTGTAAACCCATTTGACCAGCCAGGCGTAGAGGCTTATAAGAAGAATATGTTCGCCCTTCTTGAGAAGCCAGGCTACGAGGAGCAGACTGCTGCTATCAAGGCTCGCCTATAGTAGTCTCCGTTATAAATAGTATACCCCGCTCCAAAGGCGGGGTATATTATTTTATAATGTTGGCTATAAGCCACTGTCCTCTACATCTGTGCGCGTTGGCTACACTATGCGCCTACTGTTGGCAAAACACTACTTACGAGCCTCTTTAGCCTCAATACACTCTGTTGCGTGAGGCACACGGAGCAGACGCTCACGAGGAATCAGCTTTCCTGTAGTCTTGCAGATGCCATAAGTCTTGTGCTCAATGCGAACAAGGGCCATCTCAAGGTTCTTAATAAACTTCAGCTGGTGAGCAGCAAGACGCTCTATCTCCTCCTTTGATAGAGTCATAGCACCCTCCTCTAACACCTTGAATGTTGGCGAAGTATCCTCAGTATCATTATCGGCCGAGCGAGTTATTGAGGAACGCAACTGCTCATAGTCATTGCGAGCAACCTCCAATTTTTCCAGAATGAGCGCCTTGAACTCGGCCAACTCGGCGTCACTATATCTGGTTCTAATATTCTCTGCCATAGTTTTAAGGTTTTGTTTTATCAAAGATAGGAATAATTATCAAGACTTACAAATTTTTTGCCGATTTTGTTATGCCATACATACAAGAAGCCGAGCGCTCAGCAATCTGAACAGCTCGGCTAACAATATAAAGCGCAGCAAATGCTACCTTTTCACAACAAAATCAAATTAGCGAACCTTAAACTCCGGATCAGCCTTCATCGGGATAGGCATAGAGCTGTAGTATCCAGACTCAAACTTATCGCGAACAGCCTTAAATGCGTTGATAGTATACTCCACATCCTCCATAGTGTGAGCCGCAGTAGGAATCACGCGTAGGATAATCTCGCCCTTAGGGATTACAGGATAGATTACAATAGAGCAGAAGACGCCATAGTTCTCACGAAGGTCAACAATAAGGTTTGTACCCTCCTCATTACCGCCCTTCATATATACAGGGGTCACAGGAGACTGAGTAACGCCAATCTCAAAACCGTTAGCCTTCAAGCCACTCTGCAGTGCGCGGGTAATCTCCCACAACTTCTCCTGATACTCCGGATGGTTACGGATAAGCTCAAGACGCTTAAGAGCGCCAATAACCATCGGCATTGGCAGCGACTTAGCGTAGAGCTGAGAGCGCATATTGTAACGGAAGAGGTTGATAAGCCAGCGAGGACCAGATACAAAGGCTCCGATACCAGCCATAGACTTAGCAAAGGTGTTAAAGAGGACATCTACGCCATCTACAACGCCAAAGTGCGCAGCAGTACCACGACCACCAGGGCCCATAGTACCAAAACCGTGAGCATCATCAACAAGCAGACGGAAGCTAAACTCCTCCTTAAGCTTAACAATAACATCAAGGAAACCGAGATCACCCTTCATACCAAACACACCCTCGGTAATCACAAGCACACCACCCTTCTGCTGCTCGGCAAGTTCTGTAGCGTGACGCAACTGCAAGCGAAGCGAGGCCTCGTCATTATGAGCATATACAAAACGCTTTCCCTTGTGCAGACGAAGTCCGTCAATAATACAAGCGTGAGCCTCAGCATCATAGACAACAACATCGCGATGAGAGAGCAGACAGTCGATAATTGATATCATACCCTGATAACCAAAGTTGAGCAAGAAGGCATCCTCCTTACCAACAAACTCAGCAAGCTCGCGCTCAAGCTGCTCGTGATACTTTGTCTGACCGCTCATCATACGAGCACCCATCGGCGCTGCCATACCAAACTCAGCTGCACCGGCAGCATCTGCCTCGCGCACCTCTGGATGATTGGCAAGGCCAAGGTAGTTGTTAAGGCTCCAGTTGAGCATCATCTTACCACGGAAACTCATATGAGGACCAATCTCACCCTCAAGCTTAGGGAAGGCAAAGTATCCGTGAACATTCTGCATATACTGACCAATAGGTCCGCCTGTGTTCTTTTCAAGGCGCTCAAAAATATCTACCATATAGCAATATTAAATAAAGAATTTACATAATCCATTTGCAAAGGTAATAAATAATTCGAAATATTGTACCGTAAAAATACCTATTTACGGCAGTGCAAAGAGTCAAAAAATACCAAAGTAGCATTGTCAAAATAGTGAAGAAACTCAGTGCTATTTATATAATATATATAGGTATAGCCCGAAATAGAAGAAATTTGCAACTTTTTTGAGAAAAATTGCCCAGACTCTTTCTTTTTTCATAAAACTATTTTATCTTTGCACTCGATTTTGCGACTAAAGCCTATGCGAAGTGCTAAATCAGGTTCTTTGAAAGAAAATTAAAAAAAATCTTCAAAAAATTTTGTAGATTAAAATTTTCGCCTTATCTTTGCACCGCGGTTGGGGAAATACAACGCCGATGTAGCTCAGTTGGCCAGAGCAGCTGATTTGTAATCAGCTGGTCGGGGGTTCGAATCCCTCCATCGGCTCTAAAACAACTCCAACCAAAGGGAAGATACCAGAGTGGCCAAATGGGGCAGACTGTAAATCTGCTGGATGATTCCTTCGGTGGTTCGAATCCATCTCTTCCCACTTATGGCAGGCGAGAATGTTCGCAATTTTCTTGCGGAAGTAGCTCAGTTGATAGAGCATCAGCCTTCCAAGCTGAGGGTCGCGAGTTTGAGCCTCGTCTTC
>JAFOYS010000384.1 GCA_017391435.1 Alistipes sp.
AATGTTAACATACCTATTCTTGGAGTTATTGAGAATATGGCGTGGTTTACACCTGCCGAACTACCAAACAACCGATACTATATCTTTGGTAATGGAGGAGCTGCCCGTTATGCAGAGGCTGCGGGGGTAGAGTTACTTGGCCAAATACCTATTATTCAGGAAATTATGGAGGGTAGTGACAATGGAACACCGGCTGTAAATACTACTGCCGAGGTAGAGAAATATTATAGACAAGCAGCTGAAAAAGTTGTTGAAAAGCTGATGAAAGATTGTTAATTAACTGTAAGTAACGGTTGATAAGTTTGAGAGTTTTTGTTGGCTGTTAATAAAGAGAAAAGTTTTCAAAATTTACCAACAACTTATACCACTTTTTTCAACTGCGACTGTTGATAAAAAAGGGTGTTAATATGTTGAAAAGAGAAATTAACATTTGTTGAAAACTTTACAACGCCCTCTTACTTTCAAGCAGTTATAGAGACAATAAAAATTAGTTGCTAAAAGATAATAACAGCGCCGTTTCTGAAAAAAAGTTACCAACACTTTCAACAGCCTTTATTATTATTGTTGATTTATATTATTATATATTTATTTATAATTAAAAAATTAAATAACTAATAAAAATAACAACTATGGTTGAAAACTTCGCCGCGCTTGCTTCTCGCATTGCGCAACTTAAAAAAGAGAAGGATGCCGTAATTCTTGCCCACTACTACACCACCCCCGAGGTGCAGGCTGTAGCAGATTTTCTCGGCGACTCGCTCGCCCTATCTGTAAAGGCAAAGGATATTGAGGCAAAGACTATCCTCTTTGCAGGAGTTCACTTTATGGCGGAGACGGCAAAGGTGCTCTCGCCAGATAAGAGAGTCCTTATTCCAAATCCAGAGGCTGGCTGCTCTCTTGCTCAGTCTTGCGATGCCGAGGCTTTAGCTGCCTTTAAGGCTCAATACCCCAACCATATTGTCGTAAGCTATGTAAATACCACTGTTGGTGTTAAGGCTCTTACTGATATCTGCTGCACATCTTCAAATGCTCTGCAGGTTGTAGAGAGTATTGATCGTAACCAACCTATAATTTTTGCACCAGATAGAAATCTCGGAGGTTATATAAAGAAGCTGACCGGTAGAGATAATATGGTGTTGTGGGATGGTGCCTGCCACGTGCACGAGGAGTTTACTGTAGAGGGTATCTTGGAGTTAAAGAGACTCCATCCGCAGGCAAAGGTTGTTGTTCACCCAGAGTGTAAGGCTGCTGTTGTAGATACTGCCGACTATGTCGGCTCTACAGCAGGTATTTTGGACTATTGTGGCAAGAGTGAGGCTGAGGAGTTTATTGTGGTTACGGAGGCTGGTATACTTGCTGAGATGCGCTCTAAATACCCAAATAAGCGCTTTATTGCAGCACCGACAGCTGATGCTTCCTGCTCTTGTAACGAGTGTAAGTATATGAAGATGGTTACTCTTGAGAGTATCATCGCTTGCCTTGAGAATGACTCTCCAGAGATTGTAATGGACGAAGAGACCCGCCGCTCTGCTGAGCGATCTATACTTAATATGATAAGTATCAAGTAGACTTTTGCAGTAGTAGAGTTAAGTAGAGAGAAAAAGTTTCGGCTTTTTCTCTTTTTTATTTGATATTATTTTTAACTTTGAAGTGGTAAAGATGGTATTATGAGAAAGTGTATAAAAAGCGTCTTGGTTTTGTTCTACAGTCTGCTCTGTTTTGGTTTTGCAAGTGGGCAGCAGAGGGTTGAAACGCCTGAAACAGAGACTTGGTATTGCCTTGAGAATGAGTGTTCAGTATTGGCTCTAGTAGATATAAGTGAATATTCTGATGAGCGCTTTGAGTGGAAGAAAAGGCCTACGGTATATCAGATAAACGATGCACTATGGCGTGTGTCGGATGATGGTTTTCTTATCAACAGAGCCTTTGGTAAGACGGTGTTAAAATTTAGTAAAGGATATGTTGTTAACTCCCGTACAAAGAGGAGTGTAATGGTTGATAACAATGGCTATCCAACCTATTTAAGTGATACTGCTATTGAGTGGGGATATGGCAAAAAACTGAAACTCAATATGGTGCCTGTGGGAATAGAGGGTGAGATGGTTGACGACAAGCAGAGTTTAGACAATAGGTTAGTAACTATCTGGTATTGCCTTGGCGAGGGTAAGGATGATAATATTGATCTGCCAGATGTAGATCCTTCAATGTGGTTTTGTTTTGAGAAGAGTGGTCTGATACTTACCCTTACTAATTTTAACACTAACTACGGTAATAACTATTGTTGGTCACAAAGACCGTGGGGTAGTACTCTCACCGCTTCGTTATGGAAGTTTTCAGAGGATGGATTTTTGATAAACAAGGCCGTTGGTAAAACCTGGTTGAGGTATAATAAAGATGGTAATCTGTATGATATAAAAATTAGACAGTATATAGGAAATTACCAGGGCTCTCCAAAACATATAGACGATGCGGATAGAGACCTTGGCCACTACCGTAATGAGGTGTTCAACATCCTTCCACTTGCTACGGAAGAGGAGATTAAGACAAATCTCAACGATGTTGAAAATAGGATGAAGGTGTTGTGTTACGCCCGTGAAAATGATGATTATGAGGATATTGACTTAAAGATTCACAACCTCAATGTGATGAATGGATATCTGGCGAAGATAGAGTATAACAACCCTACAGATATCCAGCAGAGTGGAGAGTTTGCTACTGTAGAGAGTGTTGTTCAGAGGGGTAAAAAGTCTATTGAAGCCATAGAGAGGGGAGATGATTATATAGTAGAGAATGGAACGGGAGTATCTATAGAGTTTGCAAAAGATATGCTTCAGTATGCCAATGGCTACTATAAGTTTAAGTATACTACCCGCGAGTGGGGAAAGATTCCTTGTCCTGATGAGAGGTATGGAGAGCCGTATGAGGTTTGTATAAACGGTCCATATAGCTACTATACGGTGCAGATGAGCCCTACAAAGTGGATTATAGATGAGCAGAATCAGATACAGACAGTCTGCCGCTTTGGCGAGGGTGGACACCCTATTAAGCCTGTGTTCTATGATGATAGGCTCGCTAAATTGGGAACATATAGTAGTACTTTTGATATTTTCGGAATAGCTACACCTTGTACTGTCACCTGCTCGCGCAAGATGTACCAGACCCCACGCACAAATAAGCGCACAAGCCACGGTGGAACGGTCACACATACGATGTATGGCACAGACGGCGACCCATTTGCCCCTTGGCGAGTGGTGCAAGATCGCCACTGGGTTATAGATGTGGGTAGTCTATCAGAGAGTGCTTGGGCGCCGGCAAATGTCCTTGCGCTGATTGCTATATACAACAACTGCGCTGACTTTATTGTACCAAAAGTGGAAAAGTATGCCTTCACGGCAGCCCTCTACAAAACCTATAATATGAGCGATACGGCAAAGCTTCGTAGTGATATGGTTGCAGCCGCACAAAAACTCGAGGCCAAAGGTGGTTATAACAACTTTACACTGGCTATGTTCCTCTATCATATGTTGGGAGACTATCAAAATTCTGAGCGCCTCAGTGATATAGCCTTCCGCTCTTGCCAAACACCTACAGAGCTACTCTTTACACTTGAGAGGGTGCGTAATATAATTGCGCGTGACAACTATGTAGATACCTATAAGTGCCTCTTTGCGGGTCTACCACGATTTAATAAAGAGCCAGCTTTGCAGCGTAGCGCTGTCAATGCACTGTGTCCTAATGCCGAAACTACATACCTTAAGGAGTTGTGGCCACTGCGCGATAAGTTTTTCTCGGACTATACTCTCTTCTCGCAGTTTAATGAAAAACTCAAAGAGAAGTTTGTCAGATATATGGAGAGTGGTTTGGGTTCAAACTACGACCACGAGTTATATACCAAAATTGCCCAGTGTCCAGATACAAGCCTTATTAAGACAACTATTGCTCACCGCGACTATATGCTGACTTTAGAGTTGTATAAAATAAAAAAAGAGCTTGTAGATGTTGACTCTTTAGAGAAATTGCAGGCAATTGTTTCTCGTTTTGACACATTAGAAGGATGTGTAAACAGCAGTAAAATAGAACTTACAAAAGATTGCGAAAACTTCTCATTTGAGATAGAAAAAGTCCGCGCGAGAATAGAGTATAAGGAGAATGAGTTTACTAGGAAGTAAAGAGTCCGCCTAAACTATTACTCAAATCTAATAAAATAATACCTTAAACTAACAATCTGCATTTGTTATTAGTAGAAGTTTTATTATATTTGCATAGTGTAATCACAGACTACCGTAGTATTAACTATATTCTCCTCATTATTAAACATATTTCTTACTAATTTATAATGCTATGAAAAAAATATTTTTTATCTTCATTATTACTGCTTTTAGTTTGATATCTTGTAATCAATCTAGGAGAATAGTTACAGAAGTACCAATCAAAACAGAAATTCTTGGTATAGAACTCTGTAAGGCAATACATAATGAAGATGATATAAACGATGCTTTAGCAGAGCATACGAATAAATACTTCTTTACAACCCCTCAAAAGGATGGAAATGTGGAAGTGTTTCGCTCAATACCAATAGATTTTGGTTTTAATTATGGAGGATTGTCGTGGACTTATGTTGATGTAGCAGTTAACAGTAACTCTGATGTTTATATGGTTAAATTAGTAGGGTCATATGAAAGCGAAGAAACAGCAAAGCAGCAATATGAATCAGCAGTGGCTATTTTTTCTCAGAAATATGGAAAAGGTAATAATGTTATTGAAAATAATACATTTTGGACTGATAATGTAAACTCTGTTGGTATCAGCCATTTTAAGTATAGTGCTCTGAATGGGTCAGATAGGAATTTTTGTGAACTGTATTATACCAATATTGAGTTGTCAGACAAAGTTGCAGCTGAGAATCAACCCGATATTTAATGGTTAATAGTTTTATAGTACATAGGAGAAAAAGTTTCGGCTTTTTCTCTTTTTGTTTGATATTATTTTTAACTTTGAAGTGGTAAAGATGTTATTAAGCAAAATAAAGAGTAAAAACTATGATAATCAATTCAATACTTGAGAACGATCTATACAAGTTCTCAATGTCATACTACTACCAGGTGCACTACCCAAATGCTTGGGGAACCTTTACCTTTCACGACCGCAATAATACTCAGTACAGTGAGGAGTTTGTTGTTGCGCTTAAGGAGGAGTTAGCTACTCTTTCTTCTCTTAGTCTACGAGCAGAGGAGTTTGAGTGGGCTGTAAAGAGTATTCACTACATTCCGCAGTGCTACTGGGAGTGGCTCTGCTTTTTCCGCTTTGAGGCAGATAAGGTCAGTGTGTGGTTAGACGAGCAGAGACACCTTCATATAGAGGTGTCGGATCTTATGTACAAGGTTACATTTTACGAGATTCCTATCCTTGCTATCCTCTCAGAGTTATACCACCGCCTCAAAGGAGATGGCTATCAGACCCGCGCTGAGCTTGAGGCTGCAATGACACCTAAAATGGCAGAGAAAGTAGATATAGCCTCACGACACAACCTATACTTTGCAGATTTTGGTATGCGTCGCCGCTACAACACCCTCTCTGAGCAGGTGATGATTGAGTATATGAAGGCTAACTGTCCTACCTTTGCTGGTACTTCAACAGTCTGGTTAGCAATGAAATATGGAATCAAGCCTATAGGCACTATGGCTCACGAGTGTTTTATGTTCCAGGCCGCTGTCCACACTCCAAAGGAGGCAAACTATCAGGTTATGGAGCGTTGGGTAGATGTCTACGATGGTAATCTGGGTACGGTGCTAACAGATACATATACTGTTGATGCCTTCTTGCGAAACTTCTCTATGAAGCTTGCAAAACTCTACGATGGAGTGCGCCACGATAGCGGTGATCCGTTAGAGTTTGGAGAGAGAATTATCAGTAAGTATGAGTCCTATGGCATAGACCCTATGAGCAAGACTATTGTCTTTTCAGATGGACTTGATTTTCCTACTGCGGCCAAGATTAAAGAGTACTTTGCAGGTCGTATAAAGGTCACTTTTGGAATAGGAACGAACCTTACTTGTGATATTGATGGCGTAGAGCCAATGAACATTGTTATGAAGCTCAAGCAGTGCCGCATAAATCCTCGTCAGCCTATCTATGGTTGTGTAAAACTGAGCGATGTTACGGGCAAAGCTATTGGCACACCAGAGGATATAGCAAACTACAAGTATCAACTCGGAATAGTAGAGTAGAGGTGGGTATAAAAAATGGCCGAGAACGAACTCTCGGCCATTTTTGTATCTGTATCGGCTATCGGATAATCTTTATCTCGCTATCTTCACCAAAGGCTATTATAGAACTTGGAGCGCCAGTAGGACGACCCTGGAAGCGTGGGTTTACTACAAAGTCCACACCCTCTATTATCTCCTTCTTAACCTCTGCAAGGTTTTTAGGACTCTTCTCGCCCGAGATATTTGCAGATGTAGAGACTATTGGCTTGCCGAATTTGAAGAGTAGCTTCTGGCAGAACTCGTGGTCTGGTACTCGTACGCCCAGAGTACCCTCCTCTGGAATAAGGTTGGCAGCAACACCTGTAGCGCCAGGAAGGATAAGGGTAAGTGGTTTTGTAGCCATCTCCATAACCTCAAAGGCTATTCCTGGGGCCTTGTTGACATAGCGGACCACCATATTTGCATCCTTACAGAGCACCAGCATTGACTTTTTATCAACGCTCTGCTTCAGGTCGTAAATCTTCTGCACCGCCTCAGCATTTGTAGCATCGCAGCCTATACCCCAGACAGTATCTGTAGGGTAAAGAATGATTCCTCCACTGCGGAGACATTCAAGAGCAAGAGCTATTTCTCTATCCATAATCGAAAAATTGTTACTATTTTGCCACAAAATTAAGAAAAATATCAACTTTTTTATAACTTTGCGGTTTAGAAATCAATAAAAAATAAAAATAGAACAATTATGGGAAGAGCTTTTGAGTATCGCAAAGCGCGTAAGATGAAGCGTTGGGGTCATATGGCTCGCGTTTTCACAAAGATTGGTAAGGAGATAGAGATAGCAGTTAAGGCGGGTGGTCCAGATCCAAACGCAAATACTCGTCTGCGCATCCTTATGCAGAATGCAAAGGCAGAGAATATGCCAAAGGAGAATGTTGAGCGCGCAATTAAGCGTGCTACAGACAAGGATGCTGCTGACTATAAGGAGGTTGTATACGAGGGATACGGTCCTCACGGTGTAGCTTTCCTTGTTGAGACTGCAACTGACAACACTAACCGTACAGTAGCAAGTGTTCGTATGTACTTCAACAAGTGTGGCGGTAACCTTGGTAACTCTGGTAGCGTGGCGTTTATGTTTGAGCACAAGTGTGTATTTAAGTTCAAGGCTGAGGGTGTTGATCCAGAGGAGCTCGAGCTCGAGATGATTGACCTTGGCGTTGATGAGTTCTACGCAGAGGAGGACGGTATTACTGTCTACGCAGCATACGAGTCTTTCGGTGCTATCCAGAAGTGGCTTGACGACCAGGGCTACGAGATTGTATCAGGTGAGAGCGTACGCATCCCTACAGATACTAAGGAGCTTGACGCAGAGGCTCGTGAGGCTGTTGAGAAGCTCGTAGAGAAACTTGAGGAGGATGACGATGTGGTGTATAAGTGCATCCGAAGTAGTGGTGCGCCTCTGTACCATGATCTGAGCGCACTGGTGGGAATCTATGTGGAGGTGGCGGCATGACCGTCCGTCAGAAACAGCTGCTGCTTGCCTGGATGGGGTGTCTGGAG
>JAFOYS010000385.1 GCA_017391435.1 Alistipes sp.
GGAGCTTGGTCGTGTATATGGTTATGGCTTCCAGCGTGCTCCAGAGGGTGCATACTATGTAGATAAGGCTACTGGTGAGACTGTTGACTGCTCTGGTCAGATTATCGTAGACAATAACGGTTATCCACAGCTTGATTCACAGAACCTTATTGACCTTGGTTCTATCTACCCTGATTGGAAGGGTGGTTTCAGCACTACATTCCGTTATAAGAATCTTCGTCTGGGTATGAACTTTACTTACCAGTATGGTGGTAAGTGTTACTCACTGACACACGCAATCTTGGCTTCAGCAGGTAAGACTAAGGATACTCTCTATGGCCGTTACGATGGTCTTGTACAGGAGGGTGTTAATCTTCTTGCAGATGGTACTTACACAAAGAACACTACCATCACACAGTCAGCTGCTCTCTACTATCAGGACTACTACTTCAACCGTAAGAATGCTGAGACTAACACATACGACACTTCATTCTTGAAGCTGAAGCAGATCAACCTTGATTACTCTCTTGGTAAGAAGGCAATTCAGAAGATTGGTTGGCTCCGTAGCCTCTCTGTAGGTGTATTTGCTACCAATGTCTTCTCAATTGACAACTTCCCACAGTATGACCCAGAGGCTGCTACATTCAACAGTGCATCTATCAGCCGTGGTATTGAGACAGGTGCTTACCCAATGACTCGTACTTATGGTTTCACTATCAAATTGGGCTTCTAATATATAAATATAGGTATACAATATGAAAACATTGAAATATTTATCGGTTCTATTGGTGATTCTCACCTTCAGTCAGTGCCGCACTCTGGAGGAGTACAATGTGTCACCAAACCAGATTGAGGTTGGTAGGATTCAGCCGTGCGATTTGATGGATGAGCTCATCTGTAATGGCGCACTTAACTATCAGCAGCGTTTCTATGATACATTTGCCGAGCTTATGCAGTATACTTGTGCTGGAGGTTCTACATCAAATGTTATCCACCGCTACTACATTGCTCCTTCATATGTATCTAACTGCTGGAACAACCCAGCTCGTTGGGCTGCAAATGCAGATCATATGTATCAGCTTGCTCTCAAGATTGAGGATGAGAACTATCAGGCAGTAGCACTTACTCTTCGTGCTTTCTGGATGGATCAGCTCTCTGCAATCTTCGGTTATGTTCCTTTCTCTGAGGCATTCCAGCTTCGTGATCAGAACATCAACAAGCCTAAGTTTGATGCTCCGAAGGATGTTTACGCTCAGATTATTAAGGACCTTGAGCTTGCAAATAGCCTCTACAACACCTCAATGAATTTGAGCAACACTGGTAAGGATAGACTTTACAATGGTGATACTAAGAAGTGGCAGAAGTTTACTAACTCACTCTTGCTTCGTGTCCTGATGCGTCTTTCTAACCGTTCAACTGATATGGAGATTCTTCTTGGAGAGTCTGTAGCTCAGTGGATTAAGAAGATTATCGACAACCCTACAAAGTATCCAATTATGACCTCTTATGAGGACAATGCAATTGTTTACTTCTCAGGTGAGTCTCCACACCAGAACAACTGGGGTGGTTACCAGCAGTCTACACTCTCTGGTCACCGTGGTGCTGAGTTCTTTATCGGTCTTATGAACGGTAAGAACGACCCTCGTAAGTGGATTTGGTTCATTCCTTGGAGCCAGTCTATCGCTTGGATGGGTGTTCAGTCAGGTATGCCAGGTGACGATACTGCTACTGCAGGTTATCCAATTATGAACTACGAGATCTTCATCAGCTATAAGCTTCCAGTATCATTTATGAACTACGATGAGGTTTGCTTTATCCTTGCAGAGGCTTACCTTCGTAACGATGATGACCACTGGGCAGCTATCGCAGGTGGTGAGGCTCGCGTAACTGAGTGGTATAACAAGGGTGTTCGCGCATCTATCGAGTTCTGGCGTTATCTCTATGTTGACTACTTTGGTCAGAAGGGTCGTAACATCAACAGCTCATATCGTAACTTTGCTGCTGTTGAGCCAATGTATGACAACTACAACCACATTGAGCTTCAGCCAATTCTTGACGATGCTTCTATCGACAACTTCATCAATAACTCAGTAACCTTCGATATCAAGAACGGTCTTGAGTGCATTATGGAGCAGAAGTATATCGCAAACTTCCGTATTATGACTGAGGCTTGGAACGACTACCGTCGTACAGGTTACCCTAAGCTCCCTATCGGTACTGGTACACTTAACAATGGTGTTCTTCCACTCCGTCTTGAGTATCCAACAACAACCAAGACTACTAACCCTGACAACTATGCAGCAGTTGTTGAGACTATGCGTAACACATACTACGACGGTGCTGACAATATGTTGACTCCAGTATGGTGGAGCGAGGCAGGTCTTGCAAAGGAGATTCGTTAATTTTAAAAAGCGAAACAGATATGAAAAAGAGTTTAAAATATTTTGCAATACTCGCTCTTAGTGTAATTGCCTTTGCATCTTGTAAGAAGGAGACTCCTTACATCTGTGAGGGTAACAGCAGCGAGATCTATGTGAAGTTTGGTGGTACAGGCACTACCGATACTCGTCTGTTGGTAACAACTGACGGTTATATCGGTGAGACCTACGCAGTATCTGTAACTTACGATATGTATACAAATGCAGACGAGTGGCAGATTGTACCAGACTATTCTGAGTGCTACGATCCAGAGTATAAATGGATTTCAAGCTGGCCAAGCGAGGGTAACTATGACGGTCGTTTTACTGTTAACTTCCAGGCTAACTCTCGTCAGGGTGACACCCGTTTTGCTAAGATTAACATCGTTTCACACGGTCAGGTTATCCAGACTATTGAGGTTGAGCAGGACAAGGCTCCAAACACTCAGTTCTATATCCAGCCATTCCTTCAGGTTCAGAGCTTCACCGCTTCTGGTAAGTACGAGGATGGTGATAACGCTGGTAAGGAGCTTGTTAAGACTATTCCACTTGACTCAAATGTAGCTTGGAGCGCTCGTATTGATGACGATGCTAACGGCGATCCTGTAGAGTGGATTAAGGTCTCTGGTGTAACCAAGGCTAAGTTTGATATCTCAGTGGAGCCTAACACTACTGGTGAGGAGCGTCAGGGTACTATCACTGTATATCAGAATACAAATGGTAACAATAACATCGTAGTTACTGTTAAGCAGGCTGCAATGTAAGTTGATTAAGCATTAGACTATTTTTCAAGTTATTTGAAATGAAAAGAATCAAGAGTTATATATTGAATCTAGTCCTCTGTTTCTCAGTTCTTCTCGGAGCTGTCGCTTGTGGCGGCTCTGAGGGAACCGATAATCCAGGATCTGGTAATGGTACCCTTGTAACCAATGTAAAGGCTGAGGCATCTATGCTTCTCAACCCAGGTGGTGACTACCGTATCACAGCAACTGGTGCAGAGCAGACCGATATCCTTGTAATGAAGGGCAGCAAGACCTTCGAGTGCGAGATTACTCGTCTTAGCACAAGTTGGTTCCGTTTTGCTGTGCCAAATGATATTGTTGACGGCAGATATACACTCTCACTTCGTCGCGGTGAGAATACTCAGGAGTTGTTTGCTACAAATGTCACTGTTCAGAGCGTTGATAACAAGGTTCCGAGCAAGGATGGCTACAACCTTAAGGGTATGGTTTACTGCGAGAATAAGGGTGTTGAGGGCGTACTTGTTACAGATGGTGTTGAGATTACAAAGACAAATGCTGATGGTCACTATTGGCTTAAGTCAAAGAAGAGCTATGAGGTTGTTTATGTAATTCTCCCTTCAGGTTACAATGTGCCAACTCAGGGCGCTATGCCAAAGTATTGGGCTCAGACCTCAAACGATGTAGTCAATGAGGAGCAGTACAACTTTGAGCTTATCAAGCAGACCTCTGATAACCACACAGTGCTTGTAGGTACAGATATCCACCTTACAAATCGCAACTTGTCTCCAAATGACTGTACACAGTTCCGTGAGGGCTTTGTTAAGGAGCTTATCGCAGAGTATACAGGCAAGAGCAATGTCTACTGCCTCAACTTGGGTGATTTTGCACACGATGTACACTGGTATAAGAACGATATTGGTTGGGCAGAGTCTCTTACTCACCACCCATCTGACTATATCAGCGGTCTTCCTTGTCAGGTTTGGTCTACACTTGGTAATCACGACCACGATGGCCACACCCCTGCAGGTGAGGATGTTGACCTCCGTGCTTCAGCGCCTTATCGTAAGATGGTAGGTCCTTCACACGTTGCAATGAACTTCGGTAAGGTTCACTATATGCTTTTGGACGATATTATCTATCTGAACGAGTTTACAGGCTCAAACTCTGCTACAGATCCATTGATGGGCGAGTGTAACTATTACGCTGAGTTCCGCGATGATATGATCAAGTGGGTAGAGCGCGATCTTAGCTATGTAAGCAAGGATACTCCAATTGTTGTCGGCTTCCATATTCCACTTGTAAACTGGAATGGTTCTGGTCGCAATGGCGAGTTCCCAACACAGGCTGGCTGGAAGAGATTTGTAGATTTGTTCAAGGACTTCAAGGATGTAAACTTCATTACCGGTCACACACACCAGACTCGTTTCCGTCCTGTTCCTGGCTATGGTACAAATATGTACGAGCACAACATCGGCGCCGTTTGCGGTGTATGGTGGAACTCAAGCCAGCGCTCAGGTGGTACAAACTCAAAGGTTGGTGCTATTAACCTCTGTGCAGATGGTACACCTTCAGGTTACTATGTATACGAGGTTAGCGGAACAAATCGTACTTGGTACTACAAGTATATTGGTGTTCCAGCTTCAAAGCAGTTCAAGAGCTATGATATGAACGAGGTAAAGAAGTACTATGAGACTTATGGCCCAGCACAGAAGTTTATCAACGCTGGCTCATATATGAATACTGCAAATGGAAATGAGACAGCAGTCTCAATTAACAAGAAGCAGTATGGATGTGAGGAGGAGCAAAATACAGTGTGGATTAATGTATGGGGCTATGAGCACGGTAAGTACGGTTCTTATGGTGACTGGGAGATTACAGTTACCGAGAACGGCAAGCAGCTTGATGTAGAGGTTCTGAACGGCTCTGTTCGCGACCCACTGATGGCACTTACTGGTGAGGTTTATGTCTACGGTGTTCAGGAGAAGAAGTCTTTCTCTGCAAACACTTGTAGCTCTACAGCCTTCAAACATATGTTCCGAGTAAAGGCTTCTGCTGCAAACAGCACCTTGATTATTAAGGTTAAGGACCGTTTCGGCAAAGTATACCAGGAGACTATGGAGCGTCCTAAGAAGTTCTACGATGGTAGTAAGATTGAAAATACTTGGACACTTGATTAATAATAATACCTAACAATATGAAAACTTTAAGAAAACTTTTCAACTTGGTAGCAACCCTTGCAGTGGCAATGTTTGTCTTTGCGGCTTGTACTACCAGTCAAACGAACGATCAGAGCACATTCGTTCCGTTTGATATTGACTACTCGACAGGTGAGGCACAGTGGGATGTTGCCGACCAGTCACAGGAGTTGGTACTCAATAAGCTCGGTGTCGGTACTACCGGTACAGTGCCTTATCTTGAGGTTAATTCTAGCGTCTATTGGACCGTATCTGTAAAGTACGACCAGACATCTATTACCGATCCAGAGACTGGTGAGGTTACTGAGATTGAGCCTTGGCTCTCTGTATCTCCTGTTGGTGGTCCACAGCCTGCAACATCTGTAACCAATGTTTACCTTACAATGGGTGAGAACACTGGTGAGGATCGTACTGCTACTGTAGTCTTCAAGACTATTGACACTACTTATGAGGTACTTGTTCGTCAGCGTGGTCCTAAGACCAACCTTAACGAGAGCCGTCTTGTATTCGTACAGGATAACTTCGGTGGTGAGATGATTAAGGAGAATACCCTTGTTAAGTTCTACACATTTGCTAATGCAGATGGTAGCAAGTCTTACAATGGTGTTGCTACTGCCGGTGATCTCTACGCTTATGCTTACGCTTCTTCTGACAATGTATACGCTTCTGTAGACGATCAGTCTAAGAACTACTACGATGTACAGTTTGACCTTGAGGCTTCTGCTGGTGCAAACATTATGATTGACGGTGCTGGTCACTTCGATATCCGTAACTTCAACAACCAGGATAAGACTGACTTCTACCTCTCATTCGGTGCTAAGAACTGCGATGGTCGCTTTAACACTAACGACCTTAAGCTCTACATCTCTCACGACAATAACAACTGGGCAGAGATGGAGTACATCCACACTGAGCACCCAACAAATGATTGGTCACTCAATACATTTGACTTCTCTATCGCTCCAAATGTGAGCAAGATTCTCTACTTCCGTTTTGAGAATACATCTGAGGATGTTTACCGTATTGACGATATCTTCTTCTCTGAGTACGATCCTTCTGACAATATCTTCCCTCTTATTGAGCTTGGTTCAGATATTATCGGTCTTCCTATCAACTTCAAGTTCAACGACCTGAAGCAGGGTGAGACTAAGGGTGACAACTGGGAGGCATTCGGTATTGTGCTTTCTGAGGAGTCTGGTGCATACGAGAGCGAGGAGCCAGTAGAGTTCTCTACAGCTCTTCAGACATCTGCAAATGTACAGTTCGTTATGGGTTCTGAGGCTTCTATCGTTAAGAAGCGTGCTGGTAATGATGGTCTGCTTGTAACATCATCTTCACCAAAGGTTACTGGTATGTACGAGGAGGACTACTGGATTTGGACTATCCCTGTTCACAACGCCTCTGCAAATACTAACCTTGCTTGTGAGTTCTCATTTATGGGTACTGACGCTGGTGGTAAGTATCACATCTTTGAGTGGGCACAGTGTACTGCTGACGAGTATAAGCTCGGTGGTCGTCCAATCATTATGATTGATGATACTGAGAAGGATGCATTCTATGATTCACTCGACTGGACTCAGTGGAACCTTGTAGATCTTGATGTACCAAACGATGTTGATATTGGTAAGAGCACTTCAGGTATTCCAATTGGTTCTGCATCTTCACCTGCAGGTTACTGGTCGGGTGTCATTACCCACTCTGAGGGCTTTATGGGTGGTAAGAGCTCTAAGGTTTGCACAACAGACCCTGATAAGATTATCATCAACTTCCCTGATGCTATGGAGGATGGTTACTACTTCTTGCGTCTGCGTCTGGTTTCTAACCTTACTTGCGGTCCTTGTAACTCAACTAACTACCAGCGTATCAA
>JAFOYS010000386.1 GCA_017391435.1 Alistipes sp.
ACGGCAGAAACCTGTATCAGCTCTGGAAAACGAGACGCTGCACAGGCCGCCTGACACATCTCATATCTGGAGAACTCTGCAGCAAGTCCACTCTGCTCCTTATGAGGATTTTGCGGTGAGACTATCAGCACCACCCTATCTGCAATACCCTCTGCAACAACATACTCCGCAAGGGCAATATGGCCACGGTGCACAGGGTTAAAAGAGCCAAAATAGAGAACTACACGCTGTTTCATTACTGAGCAATAAAGTTGTCAATAATTGCACAGGTCTCAGCTATAGCCTTCTGCAAATCATCGTTTACAACCACAAAGTCAAACTCTGGCGCACGCTCAATCTCCTGACCAGCCTTAGCAACACGCTTGGCAATAACCTCCGCTGCATCGGTACCACGACCAACAAGGCGACGCTCAAGCTCCTCAATAGATGGCGGCATAATAAAGATAGAACAAGCCTTAGTGCCAAAAATACGCTTCAGGTTTACTCCACCGACAACATCCACATCAAAGATAATCACATTACCCTTGCTCCAGATTCTATCAACCTCGCTACGCAAAGTGCCGTAGTGAGTACCTGCATAGACAGCCTCCCACTCCACAAAGGCATCAGCCTCTATGCGACGCAAAAACTCCTCCTCTGTGAGGAAGTAGTAGTCTACACCATCCCTCTCCTGACCGCGAGGAGCGCGCGAAGTGGCTGAGATAGAGAACTCAAACTGCGGATATCTCTTCAACAACTCGTGTACAATTGTTGTCTTGCCCGACCCGCTCGGAGCTGAAAATATGATTACCTTCTCCATATATTTGTTTGGCTTTTGCTATTGGCTTATAAGATGTTAAGCACCTGCTCTTTAATCTTCTCAAGCTCGTCTTTCATCTTTACGACAAGCACCTGAATATCGTGGTTATTGGCCTTAGAGCCTGTGGTGTTAATCTCTCGACCCATCTCCTGAGTGATAAATCCGAGCTTGCGACCTGCGTCTGCCTCGGTAGCGGCTACCTGACGGAAGTAGTTGCAGTGGGCAGCAAGGCGAACCTTCTCCTCGGTAATATCGAGCTTCTCGATGTAGAAGATCATCTCCTGCTCCAGGCGATTCTCGTCTACCTCTACGCCAAGTTTCTCTATTCCCTCACGAATACGGGCACGCACAGCCTCGGCACGCACAGCCTCAAAAGGTGTAATCTGGTCACGGTAGGCCTCAATCTTATCTACACGAGCAAGCAAATCGGCAATAAGCACTGCGCCCTCCTGCTCTCTGAAGGCATTGAGTCGCTCACAGGCAAGCGCTACAGCCTCAACAATAGCTGCAATATCGCTCTCTGTCGCACTCTCAACCTCTGTGGTCATCACATTAGGCATACGCAACACTGCTGGCACAATGGCATCATACGCCGCATCAATACCCGAGTAGATCAACGCATCGGTCACCTGAGCAAGATAGGCACGGAACATCTCCTTATTTACCTCGCCCGCAGTCTGAACAGCCTCAGACTGCATAGTTATCAGCACATCTACCTTTCCGCGCACCAGAGCCTTGCTCACAACACTACGCACCTCAGCCTCCGCAGCACGGAACGCCATAGGCAACTTCACTGATAAATCTAACTGCTTTGAATTGAGCGAACGAATCTCCGCCACAAAGCACTTCTCACCCACTTTAACCTCGGCCTTACCGAAGCCTGTCATTGATCTCTGCATAGTCACAAAATTAATGGTGCAAAGGTAATAAAAAAATCTCACATTCGGTGAGATTTTTTCTGCTATTAGCTATTTGCTGTTGGCTATTGGCTAATTAAAACGCGTAAACGGCACGGACATAATGACGGTCATCCTTCTCACTTAAATCAACGACACATAAACGCATATATACACTCCACACACAAAAACAGTCGGCATACATACCATCTATTTCCGTTGATGACCAATACCTATCACATAAATTATCTACCAAATTACGGCGAATGTCCACCTTGGAATTGTATATAGTAATCAATTCCTCTTTTGACGGCAGATACCAACCCTCGCCAAGGTCTGCGCACCACGCAAAGGCTGGATACTTATCTCGCCAACCAGATATTGCCTTAACCTTTGCCATATTTGCTGCACCATCAGTCTCGCTACTAGTACCAATAAGAACACTCTGCGCATTAACATCAAAAGTCCATAGCAGTTCATCTGCAGACTGATTCATACTGACTATTTTACCGTGGTGTCCATCTCCACTTACCTCAAATACTACACCCTCTCGTACACCATCGTTATAATAATCACCAACATTGTATGTTTTCAATAGTATAACTTCACGCCCCAACGATTCAACCAACACCGATTGTACCATTTTATCTATTGGATTGTGTTTGAATGAGTAAAATTGACGGCCTCCTAAAAGAAACCTTACACTACGAGGCATCTCTGCATTATCTACACAATACTGAAAAATAGGGACATTTTGTTCTTTTGCATAATGCAATTCCATTGAGCAATATTCTGACGCATAGGAGTTTTTACTCGCTATAAAAAGTATTGCCTCACTACTCTCAATTGCGACAGCCAAACGGTCTATATATGCATCACGAAATTTTATACCCTCCCTATCAAAAAAGTACTCAAACTTGTAGTGCTTTTTATAAGATTCTAAAGTATCAACTACCTGCGACACAACATTTCCAGGGATAATATTCTCATCTTCATCCCAATAATCTGCTCGCGAATAGCTAACAAAAACAGCATACTTTTTCATAGTTGGGCGATATTTACACAAAGGTAATAAAAAATTCTTGCGGGTGCAATATTTTACGCAAGTTAAGGAATTTAGGGAGATTAGGGAAGTTAGCGAGGTTAGCGAAACACCAAACGCCTTAAATTCCTTAAACTCCCTGCTATTAGTATTTTGTCGTCAAAAGGGTGTAGTTGCGGTGCATCGTGAAAAAGAGCAGTCGCGGATAGTACTAAAGCGTACAGCCGCGACTGCTATTTGAGGGATGTAGCGCAAATGCGCACTTTTCACGACAAAATTAGAATGTATGGATGACTATACCCGAACGAAGCTTCGGTTCAAACCAAGTGGTCTTCGGAGGCATAATATTGCCCGTATCTGCGATATCAATAAGCTGGCGCATAGAGACTGGGTAGAGGGCAAAGGCGGCCTTCATCTCACCGCTATCTACGCGGCGGCTAAGTTCGCCAAGACCGCGGATACCACCCACAAAGTCTACTCGTTTTGAAGTACGCAAGTCTTTGATATCCAGAATCTTATCAAGAACAAGATTTGACAGCACTGTTACATCCAGAACACCTATTGGGTCGCTATCGTCGTATGTCCCCTCACGAGCCGTAAGGCTATACCAGCAGCCATCAAGGTAGAGTGAGAAGTTATGCAGGGCATTAGGGGTATAGACCTGTTCGCCCATCTTCTCAACCGCAAAGTCAGCCTCAAGAGCGGCAAGGAACTGCTCTGAAGTAAGGCCATTAAGGTCCTTAACAACGCGGTTATAGTCGATAATTCTAAGGTGCGACTCAGGGAATGTCACAGCAAGGAAGTAGCAGTACTCCTCCTCTCCCGTATGGTTTGGATTTGCGGCCTTACACTCTGCACCCACGCGGGCAGCGGCGGCAGTACGGTGGTGACCATCAGCGACATACAGGGCTGGAATTGTCTTAAAAATCTCAGTAATACGACTGCAAGTCTCACTATCGTCAATAACCCACAGTTGGTGGCCAAAACCGTCGGCAGCAGTGAAGTCATACTCTGCAGGGGCTTGAATAGCGTTATTTACTATGGCGTCAATCTCGGCATTATCTGGATAAGCAAAGAATACAGGCTCGATATTTGCCCTCTGGTTACGCACGTGAATCATACGATCCTCCTCCTTATCTGGACGAGTAAGCTCGTGTTTCTTAATTGCGCCAGAGAGGTAATCCTCAAAGTGGCAGCACATTACAAGGCCATACTGAGTTCTACCATCCATAGTCTGGGCATAGACATAGTAGCACTCCTTACTGTCGCGC
>JAFOYS010000041.1 GCA_017391435.1 Alistipes sp.
AAGGATGAAATAAAAACAGAGCAGGATTTGGCATTACGCAGCAGTGAACTAGGTGTATTTGCCCACTTGTGTTACGATATGCTTCAGGAACTTGACGCTATTAAAAATAGTGTTCACAAAGAGTTTAAAACACCTGAAGATTTTTATGCTATGGCTTTTGAAGCGGGTGGCTATACATTCGGTGAAGGCACTGGGACAACAGATTATATTATTTATGACATTGAAAACGATAACGAAATGTCAATGTTTGTTACGGAAATACAGCGTCAGCTCTATATCAAGTCCTTTCTTGAAGAACTTAAAAAAGATGAGCCAAATATAGAAAGTCTTCATGCTACCCCTGAAATATTTAATATGATGAGAGACCAGATTGAATCTATGCCTGAAGTTAAAGCTGTCTTTACCAATCTTGATCCAGAAAGACCAGGGGGCGACTGGGGGCTGGATGCTGAAAATTTAAGCAGTAAACAGGTAAAAATCATAACCATTGCTTGGACAGGCACTATCTGCTCAGAGCCAGCTATGTGCTACATCTCAGTAAGGCCTGAGCGCCACTCGTATGAGATGATTCGCAAAAGTGGCGAGTTTGTGATAAACCTTACTACAGAGGCCCTTGCGCGTGCTACAGATTGGTGCGGTGTGCGCTCTGGTAGGGATTTTGACAAGTTTGAGTACTGTGGCCTTACGGCAGAGCGCTGTAAGAGTATCTCTGCCCCAGCTATTAAGGAGGCGCCGATAAATATAGAGTGCCGCGTAAAGCAGATCATCCCGTTAGGTTCGCACGATATGTTTATTGCCGAGGTTGTGGGTGTTATGGTAGACGACTCGCTGCTTGACCCTCAGAGTGGAAAGCTTGACCTTAGCCGCGCACACCTACTTGGCTATGCACACGGCGAGTACTACGCCTTAGGCGAGAAACTTGGAACATTCGGCTGGACAGTGAAGGGTTCAACACTTAAGAAGGAGAAAAAAAGCAAAAAATAGTATGGAACAGCAGGAGTATTTACAGAATTTTGAGAAGGCACTTGCCGAGCAGCTTACAAAGAATCTCTCTGACAAGGGTATGCTTGGCGGTTACACTTTTGAGGTAGAGGAGCTTGCGGAGCAGTGGCACCGTTGCGCACCTGACTATATGGCCGACGCAGTGCCTCAGATTGCAGAGTATCCTCTTGCAGCGATTGCTTGGGCAGCATACTTTGGTGCCGGCGCAGCAGTGCTGTGGGATAAGCAGACAATAGGCAGCGAGGAGAATGTATACCTGCGTCTGCGCGATGCTCGTGGCTTTGACGAGATGGACGAGTACGCTGCATACCTAATGCTTGACAATGGCATTAAGCAGGCCGATATAGACAAACTTGAGGATGCACTACGCAGCGCTGCACAGAGTGCCGAGACTGCTATTCGCAAGGAGGGCATTGAGCCTCAGAGCGTTATGGCTTTCCATATCTTTGCTCGCGTGGTAAAGATTTTCTTTGTGCTGGGCGTATCTGCTGCGCTCCACCTTATGGGCTATAAGTACGAGAAGGTCAAGGTAGATCTGCCAAGCTAATGTATACCCTACGCCTTACAACATCCTACGCCGAGAACTGGCGTTACAACATTATGCTCACCCTCAGTATGCGTAATAGCGAGGGTGTGCAGGTAGGCTATCGCTCTGCGGAAGACTCCCCACTGCCTGTAGGTAGCAATAGCGAATCTGCTCCAGAGGGGTGGACTCGCCGAAGAGAGGTAAGCGTAGAGTTTAGTGAGTGCCACAGCGTGCGCTTCTATGTCTACTTCCTACCAAACTCACTCCCACAAACCACTACCCTTGCGGGCTTTAAGACAGAGTTTGCTGTACAGGTCAAGATTCTCAAGGGTGCAGAGGAGGTTTTTGCCGACAAACTTATGGTAAACAGCTTTGGCGGCTGCGGCAAGGAGTATGTAGTGCAGATGGCGTGACGCTGACAGACTAAATCCAACAGTAAATAAAGAATTTAAGGAGATTAGGGAATTTAGGGAAAACACTAAACTCATTAAACTCTCTAAATTCCCTACTTTACACCACCTATTTTGTCGTCAGAGCGCGGTAGATACAACGCTC
>JAFOYS010000387.1 GCA_017391435.1 Alistipes sp.
AAGCAGCGCACGATTCTCCCACGCCGCCTCTATAATTTTCTGTAAATCTTTCATATGCTAAAAATTTTTCCCAAAGGTACAAAAAAGTTGACATAAAATATATGTGTTGCCAAGAGTTTTTTGTATCTTTGTACGCAAAATATTTATATTGGTATGGTAAAGGGATTTAAAATCATTGCAATCGTCTTTACCGTTATAGCTATTTGCTATGCGGCAGGGTATGGTTGCGGTAGATTATTGAAGGTTATGTTGAACAGAAGTATTGAATATCCAGCTACAGCACGAGAGGGTGTTGTAGACAACTATTTCGGCACAGAGGTTGCCGATCCGTATCGTTGGCTTGAGGATGATAACTCTGAGGCTACAGCCCAGTGGGTAGCGGCACAGAACAAGGTTACATTTGACTATCTACACTCTCTGCCAGCACGAGAGGCTATCAAGGCTCGTCTTGAGCAGCTCTGGGACTACCCTACTCAGGGTGCTCCATCAAAGCACGGAGATTGGTACTACATCTCTCGCAACAGCGGACTGCAGAATCAGAGTGTGATATACCGCAAGCGAGACCTTGCAAGCAGTGAGGAGGAGGTATTTCTTGACCCTAACACACTCTCTGAGGATGGCACTGTGGCTCTGAACTCAGCCACATTCTCTAAAGATGGCAAGCTCTTTGCCTACTCGCTCGCCTCGGCTGGTAGCGACTGGGTTGAGATCTTTGTTATGGATGCCGAGAGCAAGACTCTTCTTACAGACCACATCAAGTGGGTCAAGTTCTCAGGTGCAAGCTGGTCGCCAGACTGCAAGGGCTTCTACTACAGCGCTTATGACGCTCCAAAAGAGGGCGAGGCGCTCTACTCTGCGCTCAACGCAAATCAGAAGGTGTACTACCACCGCATAGGCACATCCCAGAGCGAGGATACGCTTATCTATGCCGACCCTGCTCACCCTCTACACTACTTCCACGGTGGCGAGAGCGAGGATGGCCGTTGGCTCTTTGTTACAGGCTCGGCAGGTACTTCTGGTACAGAACTTCTCTACAAGCGTAAGGGCGAGAAGCGCTTCAAGACCCTGTTTGAGGGCTTTGACTACGACTATATGATTTTGGACTGCTATGAGGATAGAGTACTTATCCTTACAAACAACGACGCTCCAAACTATCGCCTTATCTCTGTAGACCTCAACACAAAGGCTTGCCACGACCTTATTCCGCAGACAGAGAACCCTCTTGAGGGTGTTGGCACTGTGGGCGAGTATCTGTTTGCCTTCTACCTTATTGACGCGCAGAACAAGGTGGTGCAGTATGACCGTCAGGGCAACTTTATCCGCAATGTTGAGCTGCCTGCAATCGGTAGCGTAGGTGGTTTTGACTCTCGTCGCGAGGATAAGGATACATACTATTCTGTAGCAAACTACACCACACCAGGCAATATTTACCACTACGACCCTGAAACAGGCACCTCTACCCTCTATCACGCATCGGAGGTCAAGTTTGACGGGGCAGAGTATACAACCTCACAGATATTCTTCACAAGCAAGGATGGCACTCGCGTACCGATGTTTGTCTCTCACAAGAAGGGCCTTAAGCTCGATGGCAACAACCCTTGCTACCTCTATGGCTATGGAGGCTTCCAGATAAACCTTACCCCTGCATTTAGCACCACTGCGGCGATGTTTATGGAGCAGGGTGGCGTATACTGCGTTGTAAACCTTCGCGGAGGAACGGAGTATGGCGAGCAGTGGCACAAGGGCGGAATGCTTGA
>JAFOYS010000388.1 GCA_017391435.1 Alistipes sp.
AGGGCGTAAAGATTGATATGGCTATTGTCGGAGAGCCTACGGCTATGCAGGCGGCTGTAGGTGAAAGAGGTCTTGTGGTTTTGGATGGTGTGGCTACGGGTAAGAGCGGTCACGCAGCGCGCAATGAGGGGGATAATGCCCTCTATAAAGCTGTTGAGGATATTGCTACGCTTCGCAACTACCGTTTTGAAAATAGTAGTCAGGTGCTGGGAGATATAAAGATATCTGTGACGCAGATTGCGGCGGGGACTCAACATAATATTGTGCCAGATAACTGCCACTTTGTTGTAGATGTCAGAACGACAGATGCCTATACAAATGAGCAGACTGTTGCGCTGTTGCAGGCGGCTGTTTGCCACTCTACGCTCACTGCACGCTCTACTCGCGTGCGTGCTTCGGCAATTTCAAGTGACCATCCACTTGTGCGAGCAGCTGTGGCTGTGGGTTGTAAAACCTTTATCTCGCCAACAACATCAGATAGAGCAATTATGCAGGGCATACCTGCACTGAAGATAGGTGTGGGGGAGTCGTCTCGCTCACATACAGCAGATGAGTTTGTAAAAATTTCGGAGATTGAGAGTGGTATTGCCATCTACCAATCTCTACTTGAACAGTTAGCAAAATATGAAACTTTGGAATAAGGGCTTTGAGCCAGATAAGGCTATTGAGGAGTTTACAGTAGGCGCAGACCGCGAGCTTGATTTGAGACTTGCTCGCTACGATGTCATTGGCTCTATGGCACACATTCGTATGCTTGAGAGTATCGGTCTTCTTGGAAGTGATGAGCTGCCGGTGCTTCTTGATGCTCTGCAGAGAATCCTTAGCAGTGTTGAGCAGGGCGAGTTTGTCATTGAGGATGGCGTTGAGGATGTTCACTCACAGGTAGAGCTGATGCTTACCCGCGAGCTTGGCGATATGGGTAAAAAGATTCACTCTGGTCGCTCCAGAAACGATCAGGTGCTTGTAGATTTGAAGCTCTTTATGCGCGATGAGCTGAAAACATTGGCGGAGCGAATAAAGTCTCTCTTCGACCGTCTGCAGAGCCTTAGCAACGAGCATAAAGATACCCTTATGCCTGGCTATACGCATCTGCAGGTGGCTATGCCTTCATCTTTTGGACTCTGGTTTGGCGCCTATGCTGAGTCGCTTGTAGATGATATGGAGATGGTCGTTGCGGCATATAATATCGCCAATCAGAACCCTCTTGGCTCGGCTGCTGGCTATGGCTCATCGTTCCCGCTTAATAGAACAATGACCACTGAGCTTATGGGCTTTGGTGCGCTTCACTACAATGTTGTTGCGGCACAGATGAGCCGTGGAAAGACCGAGCGCGCTGCGGCATACGCTATTGCTTCAGTGGCATCTACTCTCGGTAAGTTTGCTATGGATGTATGCCTATTTATGTGCCAGAACTATGGCTTTATCTCCTTCCCTGATGCTCTTACAACAGGCTCAAGTATTATGCCGCATAAGAAGAATCCGGATGTGTTTGAGATTATGCGCGGTAAGTGCAATAGACTGCAGAGTGTGCCAAATGAGATATCTCTGCTAACGGCAAACCTCCCTCTTGGTTACCATCGTGATCTGCAACTGCTTAAGGATATTATCTTCCCTGCAACTACGACACTTTGTCAGTGTATTGATATGTGCGACTTTATGTTGCAGAATATTATTGTTAAGCAGAATGTGCTTGACGATGAGCGTTATAACTACCTCTTTACTGTTGAGGATGTAAATAGACTCACACTCTCTGGAGTGCCGTTTAGAGAGGCCTATCGTCAGGTGGGTATGGCTGTTCAGCGAGCAGAGTATACCCCTACACGCGAGATAAATCACACTCACGAGGGCAGTATCGGCAATCTGTGTAATGATAAAATTGCAGAAAAGATGGATAAAGTTATGGGGAAATTTGGATTATGAAAAATTTTTACTAACTTTGTATAACAAACAACACAGACTATGAAGAGCACACGAACTTTTGGTTACTTCTATTTTTACTTCTTTAACAAACAGAATTAGAGGAGCGGTAACTTGTGTGCAGATTGTTAAATGTATATAGCCGTTCCTCGTTGGAGCGGCTTTTTTAATAGATTTACTATGAAGAGGGTTGCGATACAGGGCTATGCGGGCTCGTTTCACCATATAGCTGCACAGCAGTATGAGGGTGGAGTTGTGGATATTCTCCCCTGCGATACCTTCCGCGCTGTGGCTCGTGCGGTTGAGTGTGGAGAGGTGGATTATGGCGTAATGGCTATTGAGAACTCTATTGCAGGGTCCATTCTTCCAAACTACAATATTCTTCAGCGATGTAATGTGCGTGTTGTGGGCGAGATTTACCTCCAAATCCGTCAAAATCTGATGGTCAATCGTGGTGTTAAATTGGAGGATATCCGCGAGGTTGAGTCGCACCAGATGGCTCTTTTGCAGTGTGCAGAGTATCTTGATGCGCACAATTGGCGACTTGTAGAGAGCGTAGATACCGCGCTCAGTGCTGCCGAGCTTCAGAGGAGCGGTTCACGCACTACGGCGGCCGTAGCGGGCTCGCTTGCAGCTGTACTCTTTGACCTTGATATTGTTGCGGCAGATATCCACACAAACCGTAATAAC
>JAFOYS010000042.1 GCA_017391435.1 Alistipes sp.
AAGTTAAAGGACGCTGTGCTGTTACTCTCAACGCCGCTGCCAGTGCCAGTTGCAGCATTAAATGTAGTTGCTACATTACTTACTGTGATGCTGCTTGTTGTGGTTTTATTTACATTAGAAGCGTTTGTTCCAACAAAAATCAGCGCAAATGGTCGTCTGAGTTGCACGCGTACACCCTTGTTAAGAGTCTCATTATTAACAGTAAAGCTACAGTGTGCAGTAAAGGCATCCATAGCGCGAACCTTATCAAAATTTAGTTCTGTGCAATTACTGTAATTTATGCCAATAGCCTTAAGGTTAGTATTGTTATAGACTGTACAATCCTTGTCCTGAGCCCAGAATACGGCCGTATAGTTCTGCCCCTTTAGTAGTGATAGTGAGAAGTTCTCAATCACTCCGTTTACTGCTTCGAACTCTGCTCGCTCAACCAATGTTGACTCAAGGTAGACCTCTACATATAGCTTGTCAACATTCTCACCCTCCCAAGCGCGTGTAACCTCGTCAATAGATGTGCTGAACGAAACCTCAGCTGTCTGATCGACAAACTGCTCGTACGCATCATCCTTTTGGCAAGAGAACGCCAACACAACTACGATATATATCGCAGTTGCGCGGAGGAGATATGTTAACAATTTTTTCACTTATACCTATATATTAATAATATACATTAAACTCACCATCAAACTCAGTCTTGAGGTTCACACCACCCTGAGCACTCTCTGTCATAAAGTTACCGCGGATAGTAGTGAGCTTACTACGCTCAACAGGTACCTCAATGTTCTGAACTGCAGAACGGAGAATATTATCCTTGTCGTAAACAGAGAGCGAGATAAGGATTGTAGATCTCTTTCCATTTACAAATACATAGTCAAATCCGAGCATCGCCTCACTACCGCTAAGAGGGGTAATCTTTGAGTCAAACATAACATTTGTTCGTGAGTCGACTGGCGCATCAGAGAACATATTAAACTCGCAAGGCATAAAGCCGGCGTAGCGAATAACGATTCTAAACTCGCTAAGGTCTACTGATGAAGGAAGTAGGTCTGCATCTGGCAGAATAACACCATTTGCCTCAGCCTCCTGAAGACGAGCCTCAAGAACTCGTGAGATAAACTCCTCAAGGTCAGTAGAGACAAAGTTGAACTTTGCCAATGGACGACCCATATCAATATGTGCCTCAATTGGTGGCAAATCAAGCTCAAACTGAGGTACTACATCGATATCTGTAGTTCCGATAAATGCATCACGGAAGTCGTTGTTACCAATATGCTCTGTACCAAGAATGCTAATGCCTGTAAAGTCCTTAGTAGTATAGAACTTGTCTTCAGTGCTATTGTTGTCAACATAGTCAACCCAAGCGTAGAGACGATACTTACCCGGAGCAACCTCAATAGCCGTGCTATAGTCAAGATTTGAGATATCAAGACGACTGAACAACCAGCTATCAGCCACCTTTGTGCTTACAGTACCGTTGTCAGAGATAGGGTAGGCATTAATGCGATAGCGAATATCGTAGTCCTCAGGGTCTACAGAAACTGAGGATGTGTTCATCTTGTCAATAACCGCAAGAAGTGGCAACTCAGTGTCAAATGTAAGTGTAAGGTTCACATCAACCTTTGGAATTGGCGCCTCTGGCCACTGGTGAACATTACAAGAGAGCAACGAGAAACAGAGCGTTGCGCATACCAGTATGTATTGTGCTATCTTTCTCATTACTTATTACGCTTTTTAAGGTCAATACTATATGAGAATGATACGCCTACATTGTCCAGCGCAAAGGCAGTCTTGTTTACACTACCTTGAGCCTTAGGACCATCCTTCTCATTTACAAACTTCTCGTAGTGAACATCGTATACACCGCCACCAAGAGTAAACTCAACCTTCCAACGAGGGTGCTTCTTGCTGAGTGACATACGGTAACCGATATTCAAACCACCACCAAGTGCTGGTGTTGTTCCGTTTGTATCCTGAATACGCCAATCACCACCAAGTGCAAGATTGTAGTACGCTAAACCACCGTGAGCACCGATAAACCATCCGTCACGCTCCTTGAACCAGTAGCGGAACTCAGGGTAGATACCAAATATACGGAACTTTGTATTAGACTTGAAGTAATCAACGCCAGAGTAGTAAACCGGAAGGTTGAATGAGAGGTGCTTTGCTAACTCAACCTCAAGAGCTAAGTTAGAGATTGCCATACCCCAACCGATTGCATTTGTCTTGATGAGCATCTGTGGAGCCCACACTGGGGCTGGAGCCGGAACAGGTGCTGGCGCAGGTGTAGGCTCAACGACAGGCTCTGGTGTTGGTGCAGGTGCAGGTGCTGGCTCTGGAGCCGGAGCTGGAGTTTCAACAACTGCTGGCTGCTCAACTACTGGCGCTGGAGCAGGCTCATCGTATGATGGACGCTCAATACCTACAACAACGAGCATCTTAAAGCGACGCAGAGATGGGTAGAAGTTCTTCAGCATATACTGCCAAGCCTGACCACCGCGAAGGTTGATAAGGGCAGTCTTACAAGGATTGCGTAGAACGCCGTCTACCATCTGCTCAGTAGGGTAGGTGCGAAGAATCTCGAGAACCTCATCGCGGTAAGGCATATTTGATGCCTCAACCAAATTCGCAAGCTCAATGTAGTCCTCGGTGCGGAGCATTGACTCTACGGCATTGTTCGCAAAGGATATACGATTACGCAGATAGTTTGACATTACTGCGGCACGCTTCTTTGCCAAAATCTCGTTATTTGCGCGAGCACCCTCAGGAGATGCTGCGCCGACATATGAGACCTTGATAATTTTGAGCAACGAATCCTTCTGAATGTCGTGAATTCGGTTAACGAACGCATCCATACGCTGCTGGTTACCCTTGAAGTCGGGCTCATATATCGAGTAGCCCTGTCTAAAATAGATTATCAGTGAGTCTGCTTTATCCTGAGCAAACGCACTGTAACTTGATAGTAGACAAGCTGTTACAATCGCTAATTTCCGCATAACTCTACCGAGTCTATGACGGTATGTGTTTAATCTGTACATCATTTCCGTTGCAAATTTAGAAAAAATATTTCATTTAAACAATAGTTTAAGCCTTTTTTTGATGGAAATTCTAATTTTTTTCTCCTTTTTTTCTGATAATTTTTTTGACGATTTTTAGGCAAAATATTGCCAAATTTTAAGTCAAATTTATCCAAATTTTCAACCTAAACTAATAGAAATTTTTCTAAATTTTGAGATCATTCTACAGCTATAAAACAAAAAATATGCCGAACTTTTTGGCTCAAAAGTTCGGCAAAAAATGGAAAAAATAGTCTCTAAATTTACCTATTTATTTGACTCGTCCTGGGTATGATTCAAGTGCTTTTGCAAGGATATTTAAGGCCTTTTTAAGCTCACTTTTGTCCAAAACATAGGCTATTCTGACCTCGTCTCTACCCAAGTTTTCCTCTGAGTAGAAACCAGACGCTGGGGCAAGCATAATAGTAGCACCCTGGTATTCAAAGTCTGTTAAGCACCACTCGCAGAAGCGGTCGCTGTCGTCTATAGGCAGTCGCACAACGGTGTAAAATGCACCCATTGGGATCGGGGAGTAGACTCCGTCAATCTTGTTCAGACCGTCAATAAGGCAGTTGCGTCGCTCAATATACTCCTCGTATGTATGGATAGCATATGAGCGCGGTGCATCAAGCGATGCCTCGGCAACAATCTGTCCAAGTAGCGGCGGACTGAGTCGTGCCTGGCAGAACTTCATTACTGCATTGCGCAGCTGCTTGTTCTTTGTAATCAAGGCTCCAATGCGGATTCCGCACTCTGAATAACGCTTTGATACTGAGTCAATTAGCACGACATTCTGCTCTATGCCCTCAAGGTGGCAAGCTGAGATGTATGGCGAGCCGGTATAGATAAACTCTCGGTAAACCTC
>JAFOYS010000043.1 GCA_017391435.1 Alistipes sp.
GAATACCCGTATTACGATGAGCATTTGCGTGTATAGAGATGAACAGATCTCCACCCGCATCGTTGGCTATATCTGCGCGAGCCTGAAGGTCGGCACGGAGATTCTCAGAGAAGTGCTTGTCGCTCTTGCGGGTGTAGACAACCTTTATCTGCGGCATATTCTTCTCAATCATTGCACCGAGCTTAAGGGCCATCTGCAGGTTGATATTCTTCTCTGCATAACCACCGTAACGAGCACCAGGGAAATAGCCTCCGTGACCTGCATCAATAACAATCACCTTCACACCCTGACTTGCACTCTGCGCGCTTGCACAGTTTAGGTGCAAAGCAAGAGAGAAAAGTAGTATAATAGTCAAAAGTCTTTTCATAACTTTGGTATCTACAGTTTTTTTCACTATCTTTACGCGCTGAAAAAACGCGTACACACACGCACAGCAGCGTTATTTTGCGTTTTTGCCGGCTCGCCGGCAAAGGTACTAAAAATTATTGGATTTTTGAAAAAATTTAGGCTAAAATATCTCATCGCGTCACTCGTTACGCTCTTTATGGTGCAATCTATGTTCGGATTTGCACAAGACAAGCGTATAGGTAGTGAAAATCTTACTGGCGCTATTGCTCCGGCAAGTGATTCTATTACTCCAGCAATACCAACAAAGGACTCTGTTCCAACCGCTAGGCAGGCAAGAAATGCTCGCCGAAGTAGAGTTAGTGGCACCGACAGTACTGCAGCACCTAAAAGAGCAACACCTACACTACCGAAGGCTGACAGCACTATTCGCAAGCGCACAAGCGGTCTGGATCAGGTTGTAGAGGGAAAGAACACAGACTCGCTCTACTATGATGTTGTAAATCGCAAGGTATATATCTACAATCAGGGAGATATTAAGTATGCAGACAAGTCTCTAAAGGCGGACTTTATGCGTATTGATATGAATACCAAGGAGATATACGCCTATGGAAAGCCTGACACTGTAGATGGCAAGGCCACAAAGACACAGCCTATATTTGCAGATGGTGGTGGTAACTACACTATGGATACTATCACCTACAACTTTGATTCAGAGAAGGCCCTTATCCGTGGTGTGGCAACACAGCAGGGTGACGGATGGCTTGTTGGTGGTAAAATCAAGAAACAGCCAGACAACTCAATCAACATTCAGCAGGGTAAGTACACCACTTGTGACCACACAGACCATCCGCACTTCTACCTTGCAATGACAAAGGCAAAGGTTATCCCTGGCAAGAAGATTATCACAGGTCCAGCATACCTTGTTATGGAGGATGTGCCTATCTATCCGCTCTGTATTCCAGAGGGATTCTTCCCTATTAGCTCTGGCGCTAAGTCTGGTCTGCTTATGCCGACATACGGTGAGGATGGCGCCCGAGGTTTCTTCCTGCGTGGCTTGGGTTACTACTTCATTATCAGTCCGCATATGGACTTGGCCGTTACGGGTGGTTTCTACACGCTCGGTTCGTGGGAGGTAAATGCATCTTCGCGCTATGTGAAGCGATACAAGTACACTGGAAATGTAAACTTTGACTTCTCAAGCATCAAGACCGGAGACAAGGGTGAGCCAGACTTTATCCAGCAGAACAACTTTAAACTCACTTGGACACACTCGCAGGATCCAAAGGCAAATCCAGGCTCTACATTCTCTGCATCTGTGAACCTTGCCACAAGTGGATATAGCAAGTACTCTGCAAATACGCTCAACGACATCCTTGCAACACAGACCAACTCCTCAATATCTTACTCTAAGAGTTGGGCTGGTACGCCATTCTCATTCTCAATGAATATGGCTATATCTCAGAACTCGCAGACTCGAGCTCTATCGGTTACATTCCCAAATATGGTCTTTAATGTGGCGCGTGTATACCCATTCAAGCGCAAGGAGGCTGTAGGTAAGCAGCGTTGGTATGAGAAGATCTCATTTACCTACACCGGTAAGCTGACAAACTCCGCTACAGCACAAGAGAGCGAGATCTTTACTGCAAAGACACTCCGCGATATGAAGAATGGTGTAGAGCACTCTATACCTGTATCATCAAGCTTCACACTCTTTAAGTACATCAACCTCACTCCATCATTTAACTACACTGAGCGTTGGTACTTCAAGCGACAGATGCAGCAGTGGAACCCGCAGACAAATCAGATTGACAAGCTCGATCCTGAGTACGGTTTCTACAGAATTTATAACTACAACGCCTCTGTATCGCTCAACACCACAATCTACGGAATGTGGCAGATGAAGAAAAAGACGGCAAAGGTGCAGGCTGTGCGCCACACTATAACCCCATCTGTGGGAGGATCGTATATGCCAGACTTTGGAAATCAGAAGTTCGGCTTCTACAGCATTGTCCAGTCCGACTCTCTGGGAGGACATACGCTCTACTCTCCATATTCTGACAACGCATATGGTGTTCCAGGCAAGGGTGCAGCGGCATCTATCAACTTCTCACTCAAGCAGAGCCTTGAGATGAAGGTGCTCAGCAAGCGAGACACCTCTGGTGTAAAGAAGATTAAGGTTATTGACGATCTGTCGCTCAGTGGTTCGTACAACTTCCTTGCGGACTCTCTCGGACTGTCAAACATCAGCCTCTCGCTCCGAACAACCATCTACGGCAACTTTGGTATCAACCTCTCGGCAACGCTTGACCCTTATCAGGTAACTCCTCAGGGTGTGAGAATAAACAAGCTGATGTTGGCAAAGGGTCTTCCAGGCCGAATTATGAGTACTGGATGGAGCTTTGGTTACACCTTTAAGTCGCGTAACGACAAGTCGCAGTCTGCAATAAATGATATTAACAGTATACCGCCAGAGTATTTCAACCCATTCTCTGACCCATATGGACTTATGGACCCTGTGCTACGAAGGCAGTATATGGCACAGGCATACTATGACTTCTCAATACCGTGGAACCTCGGTTTTAACTATGTGATTAGTTATAGCGCACAGTATACGAACAACGGCACTACGGGTTATCGTAAAAATGTCAACCAGACAATCGGTTTTAACGGTAGTGTCAACTTAGGCGAAAAGACGGGTATCTCATTTACAAGTGGTTTTGATATTCAGAACAAGAAACTTACAACCACCTCAATATCTATCACGCGAGACCTACACTGTTGGCAGATGTCCTTTGTGTGGATTCCATTCGGAACACACCGCAGCTGGAGCTTTAACATCGGAGTTAAAGCAGCCTCACTTGCCGACCTTAAGTATGACAAGAGTCAGAGTATGTACGACAACCTATTCTAAGATTAGGTCGTTCGGTACACCTTTTGCCCTTATATTAGTTAAAGACAAAAATAGTTATAGCATATGAAAAAAGAAAACACTGAAAATCAGGAGATTAAAGACCAGAACGAAACAACAGAGACTCAGACTGAGAACACTCAGAGCTCAAACGATGCTGACAATGTGTCAGAGGGCGAAGAGAATACTGACAATATGACAGAGCAGAAGAGCGCAGAGGAGCAGATAGATTGGCGCGACCAGTATATCCGCCTTCAGGCTGAGTTTGACAACTTCCGCAAGCGCACCCTTCGTGAGAAGATGGAGCTTGTGCAGAGTGGAGGTAGCGATGTGCTGAAGTCTATTCTTCCGATTCTTGATGATATGCAGCGCGCAATAGCTGCCTCTGAGAAGAGTGACGACATTAACTCTCTGCGCGAGGGTGAGCGACTTGTTGTGCAGAAGTTTATCGACACACTGCGTCAGCTGAAGGTTGTAGAGATTGAGGCTATTGACGCACCATTTGACGAGAACCTCCACGAGGCTGTTGCCCGTTTTGCCGCTGGCGAGGAGAAGAGAGGCAAGGTTATCGATGTTATTGAGCGTGGATATATGCTCGGCGAGAAGGTTTTGCGTTTTGCAAAGGTTGTTGTTGGCGAATAAAAAGCATTTTCGATTATGGCAAAAAGAGATTACTACGAGGTACTTGGCGTCGAGAAGGGCGCAAGTGCTGAAGAGATAAAGAAGGCATACCGCAAGACTGCCCTCAAGTACCACCCAGACCGTAACCCAGACAACAAGGAGGCAGAGGAGAAGTTCAAGGAGGCTGCAGAGGCATACGATGTGCTGTCTAATCCAGATAAGCGTGCTCGTTACGACCAGTTTGGCCACGCGGGTATGGATGGTGGCGCTGCTGGCGGTGGCTTTGGTGGCGGCTTTGGCGGCTTCTCTATGGAGGATATCTTCTCACAGTTTGGAGATATCTTTGGCGGAGGCTTCGGCTTTGGTGGCGGAGGCAGAGCGCGTCAGCGTACAAACCGTGGCTCGGACATTCGCGTTCGCGTAAGCCTTACTTTAGAGGAGATTGCTAATGGCACAACAAAGAAGCTCAAGCTCAACAAGAGCATTGTTTGTGACGCCTGCGGCGGTAGTGGCGCCAAGGATGCATCTTCACGCACGACCTGTACAAACTGTAACGGTCAGGGTGTAGTCACACAGGTGCAGAACACAATCTTTGGTCGTATGCAGTCTCAGACCGTCTGTCCAGTATGTGGCGGTCAGGGTACTGTAATCAAGGATAAGTGTACAAAGTGTTCTGGTGAAGGCACAGTAAAGGGCAGCGAGGTTGTTGAGTTCAACATTCCTGCGGGCGTTGCCGAGGGTATGATGATTACCGTATCTGGCAAGGGTAATGCTGCTCGTCAGGGTGGTGTAAATGGAGATTTGCTTGTTGTTATTGAGGAGCAGGCAGACCCTCGCTTTATCCGCGATGGTGCAAACCTTATCCACAACCTTACAATACCTGTAACAACTGCCCTTATCGGTGGCGAGGTAGAGGTGCC